>NZ_CAKJTM010000196.1:0-4366 GCF_917627345.1 Protofrankia sp. CiP3
AGCTGGGATGACCCTGACATCGACAAAGATCCGTAAGATCGTCTGTCGTGCCAAAGGAATTTCATTTCCGTCATACCGGGCGAGACCAGACCAGATTAGCCTGGCAGCAACCCGACATGGACGGGGTTATGGCACTGACTTTCGGCACGCTGTTGAGTTCTCAAGGAGCAAGCGCACACCAGGCTACGCCTTTTCAGCGCCCGCCCGGAGCGGTTGTTGCAACTTACCGATGGAGTATCGCCGAGTCAAACAGCGCCGAGTTGGCCGGCAGTTGCCTGGCGAAGCACCCCGGGCGTCCCTGTTAAGGTGCCCGGACCGTGGATGGGGGCCACTGCGGCGTTTTGGCCGCGGTGTCTCCCGGCTTTCCGCCGGCAAGAGAAAACATACACGACGGAACGATGAAATTTCATGATCGCAAGCAGTTTGTAAAAATTTCTTTCCGTGCTCAAACAGCTACGCATAGACAGCGGATGAAGATCTGGCCAACCCAAGACGTCCGTTACCCGCCCACCGGCCTACCCGCGGCCCCCGGCGCTGACGCCCCCGAAGGCCGGACGGCACGAGGACCGTGCCCCAGCCGCCGACGAAGGATCAGGAGGAAACGGAGACGGACGGGGAACAAGCAAGGCGACAGCGTGACGGGATCAGGCAACGAGGGGAACGGGTGAAGACCATGCGAGCGGCCGCCCTGACATCTTTTCGCGAAGAGATCGAAGGAGTTGTCACGGCGGCCTCGTACGCGCCATCGATCCATGACACGCAGCCTTGGCACTGGCTGGTCGGGGACAGGCGCCTGGATCTGTTCGCGGATCCCTCGCGGCTCCTGGGCGCCGTCGACCCCGACGGCCGGCAACTGCTGATCAGCTGCGGCGCCGCCCTGTATTACACCCGGATCGCACTGCGCCTGCGCGGGTTCGTCCCGGCTGTCGTCGTTCTGCCGGGCGGGCCCGGCTATGGCGGCCTCCACCGGGATCTCGCCGGCAAGGAGCCGCTCGCGACCATCCGCGTCAACGAGGCCAGGCCGGCTGACTCCTGGGAGCGGTCGCTTGGCGCCGCGGCCTACCTGGGGCATGCGGGGCACGCGGGCCGCGGGCCGATCGAGCCCACAACCGACGTGACCGGGGCGCTGGCAGCGCTCCAGGATGCCGCCGGGCTCGAAGGTGCCTGGCTGGCCATGCTGGACGACACCGATGACGACGATCATCTCGCGACAGGCCCGACGCCGCTCCCGGCTGACAGGCGGGACGGCCAGCACGCCGTCGCGGTGCTCGGCACCGCCGCCGACCGTCCCATCGAGCGGATGACGGCGGGCCAGGCGCTCGCCCGAGTGCTGCTGACGGCCACCGTCATCGGCGCGCCCGCGTGCCCGATCGGGCACGCGGAGGACATCGACGCGATCCGCGTCACGCTGCGCGAGATCCTGCGCAGCACCGGTACCGTACAGATGGTCATTCGACTCGGCCCGCCGCCACCCGGCGGCGTCCTGGGCGAAGCGGCCCCGCGCCGGCCGCTTTCAGAGATCCTCACGATCGCGGACTGACGACTGCCTGTATCAACGGTGTGACGCTCGCGGCGAGCCGAACGGATAACCGGCGCCCCACCCGGAGCGGCACGAGGAAGGGCGACGGCGGATCTCGTCAAGCTGTCCAGAAGGGTTTCCTGAGGCAACCGGCTTGACCTTGACCCTACGTCAGGCTTCCAGCATGGCGATATGACCGCTACCAACCCCGCGATCGAGGTCGCCGGACTCACCAAGTCCTACGGCGAGCACGCCGTGCTGGACGGCGTCGACCTGACCGTCCCGCAAGGCACCGTCTACGCGCTCCTCGGGCCCAACGGCGCCGGTAAGACGACCATCGTCAACATCCTCTCCACCTTGCTGGCCCCCGGTGACGGCGAGATCCGCGTCGCAGGCTTCGACGTACGGCGCGAGCCCGCTGGAGTGCGTGCCGTGATCGGTGCCACCGGGCAGTTCTCGGCGATCGACACGCTGCTCACCGGCCGCGAGAACCTGCGGCTGATGGCCGACCTGACGCATCTGGACCGGGCGGCCGCGACGACCGCCGTGACCATGATGCTGACGCGTTTCGACCTTGCTGACGCGGCCGACCGGCGGGCACAGGCCTACTCGGGCGGCATGAAACGACGGCTGGATCTGGCGATGACACTCATCGCCCGGCCTCAAATAATCTTCCTTGACGAGCCGACGGCCGGTCTCGACCCGCGCAGCCGTCGCAACCTGTGGGCGATCGTGCGCGAGCAGGTCGCCGACGGCGTGACGGTGCTGCTGACGACGCAGTACCTCGAGGAGGCCGACCAGCTGGCCGACCGGATCGGCGTCCTCGACAACGGTCGCCTGGTCGCCGAGGGCACGGCCGCGGAACTGAAACGGCGGGTGCCCGGCGGATGCGTGTCGGTGCGGTTCACCGACACCGCGGGGCTGGCCGCCGCGGCGTCGGTGAACCCGCAGGCCAGCAGCGACACCGAGGCGCTCATCCTGCGACTGCCGGGCGACGGCAGCATCGCCGGGCTGCGCCGCCTGCTCGATACCCTCGACGACGATCGCGTCGCCGGCCTGACGGTCACCTCGGCCGACCTCGACGACGTGTTCCTCGCGCTCACCGGCCATGCGGCCGAAGCGCTCGCGGCCGAGGAGATCCCCGCATGAGCGGCACCTACACCGTCCGTGACTCGATGACGATGCTGCGGCGCGACCTGCGCCACATCCGCCGCTACCCCTCGCTGTCGATCATGCTGGTCGCGCAACCGATCCTGTTCCTGCTGCTGTTCGTGTACGTGTTCGGCGGGATCCTGGGTGCCGGCCTGCCGGGCCACGAGGGCGGCGGAAACCGCGGCGACTACCTCGCGTTCATCATGCCGGGCATCCTGTTCATGACCATCGCCAGCATCGCGCTCGGCACCGCGATCTCGACCGCGACCGACATGACCACCGGGATCATCGCCCGGTTCCGTACGATGAACATCGCCCGGCTGTCGGTGCTCACTGGTCACGTGCTGGGTGCTGTCATCAGGACCGGATGCGCCGTGGTGATCGTGACGGCGTTCGCCTTCCTCCTCGGGTTCCGCTCCGACGCCGGTCCGCTCGGCTGGCTCGCCGCGATCGGGCTGTTGATTCTCATCGCATTCGCGCTCACCTGGCTGACCGTCGGCATGGGCCTGGCCGCGGACAGCGTCGAGACGGCCAGCAACACCCCGCTGTTCCTGATGATCCTGCCGTTCGTCAGCAGCGGCTTCGTACCGACCGACGCGATGCCGGCCGGGCTGCGCCAGTTCGCGGAGCAGCAGCCGTTCACCCCGATGATCAATACCCTCCGCGCCCTCGTCACGGGCGCTCCGACGGGCTCCGACCGGTGGCTCGCGATCGGCTGGTGCATCCTGATCGCGCTGCTCGGCTACCTCTGGTCACGTCGGCTGTTCCTCCGCGTGCCCGCGACATAGGAGACTGGCGCGGTGCTCACGATCAGTCAGCTGGCGTCGTACGCCGGCGTCACCGTGCGCGCGGTGCGGCACTACCACGCCAAAGGTCTCCTGCCGGAGCCGGAGCGCGACCATTCCGGCTACCGGCGCTACGACGCCCATGCCGTCGTCGAACTCATCAGGATCCGCACTCTTGCCGAAGCCGGTGTGCCGCTCGCGCGCGTCCGCGAGCTGTTGGCCGCGGGCGAGCGGGAGTTCACCGCGGCCGTCGCGGACATCGACCGGCGCCTACGCGCGGAGATCAAGGAGCGGCAACGGCACCGCGCGCGGATCGCGCAGCTGGCAGCCGGGGACAGCCTGGCCCTGCCGCCGGAGGCGGTGGCATACCTCGACCGGCTGCGCGAACTCGGATTGCCGGACCTGATGATCGAGGGCGAGCGGGACGCCTGGATCCTGGTAGCCGCCCAGCTCCCGGAGCACGTGTCGTCCTATGTGAAGCTGAAGAAGCAGCAGCTCGACGACCCGGCAACGGTCGCACTCTACCGCGATTTCGCCGCGATGATCTACTGGGAGATGGACGACCCGCGGGTGGCGGCCGTGGCCGACCGGCTCGTCGCCTCTCTCGAAGCCGCCGAGGACGAGGGATGGGAGAGCCACAACCAGGAGATGACCGACGCGCTCGCGGATCTCCTCGACTCGGTCTTCCTCCACTCGGTGCCGATCGCCCGTCAGCTCATGGAGCGGCTCCACGAACGCGGCTGGCGCGGCTGGACCAAATTCGAGCGGATCAGCCCGACAGAGCGCGCCACCGGCAGGCCCATCGCCCACCGCGCACCATCCCAGCCAGGATGATCATCGTTGCGCTCCGGCGCCACAGCTCCCGCTTCGTCGACGTGGCGAAACGTGAGTAGCGGCATCCGGGGCGCCA
>NZ_CAKJTM010000197.1:0-3885 GCF_917627345.1 Protofrankia sp. CiP3
CGAACATAGTTTGCCGGTACCCATCATCATACCGGCAGGCTGGTCAATTCGGATGTGGGCCGACCTGGTGGGAGGCACGCACCGGTTGGTGAGGTCAATGTCGCTCGCCCTCGTCGGCGCAGCTGGCTCGGCGACAACACTAGCATCCCCTGTGGTGCCGACGGATCGCCAGTCCGAAACAACAGATGAACGGCTTGCATGGTTCCAGCAGACCGCATCGCCCAGCGCCTACCAACTCGCTGCCTACCTGGCCGCCGCGCCGATATTTACCCTACCGATACTTCGTCTGGTACAATGGGCTACTCTTACCGAGTACCGCCCGTCTCACCTGGCCGAGATTTTCCTGTCTGGCCTTCTCCGGCAGGTCGAACAAGCACCAAGTAGTAGAGTCCAGATGCGGTACGACTTCGCGCCAGGTGTACGGGAAAAACTGCTGCAAATCCTACCGACCAGCGAGTCCCTACGAGTTCTCTCCATGGTTACCGATTACGTCGCCACCCATTTCGGAGAAGCACGCGACATCGCCGCTTTGCTTGCCGACCCGGAAGCGGCGATTTCGGCGGAAGCCTCGGCTGTGGACCGTCCCTTCGCTGCCATCACCACGAGCATCCTGCGTCGTCACGGCGGCCACTACCAAAAAATTGTCGATGTTCTTGAACAACGACTGAAAACGCCTGCTTCCGGTAGTGACGATCGCTACGACTTCTTCGTCAGCTACACCGGCGTGGACGCCGCCTGGGCGCAGTGGATCGCGTGGCAGCTTGAGGCACGGGTGCGGTTCGGCGAACGGCCCGCGCGGGTGTTCGTGCAGGCGTGGGACCTCGTCCCGGGCACGAACTGGGCGGCCAGCATGCACCGCACGCTGCCGGCCTCGGCCCGGGTGGTGCCCGTCCTGTCCCCCACCTACCTGACCGACTCCCGGTACGGCAACGCCGAGTGGCTGGCGATCTGGCCGGATGACCCCGAGGGGCGCAACCGCCGGATCGTGCCGGTCCGGGTCGCGGACTGCCGGCCCGAGGGCCTGCTGCGCTCAACCACCTACATCGATCTGGTCGGCCATGACGAGACGACCGCCACCGACACATTGCTCGCGGGGATCACCGCGTCCATCGAAGGCCGGGCCAAGCCCACCGTCGCCCCGCTGTTCCCCGGCGCGACCGCACCACCCGCATTCCCGGGGCCGGATGACCAACCGGCAGCCCTCAGTGAGACGGCCCCGATCAGCCCCACGGCGGGCAGGCTCACCACGCCCACGGAGCCGGCCGTCACGGTGCTGCACATCTCCGACACCCAGTTCGGAGCGCACCATGTGTTCGGCCGGGCCGGGCTGACCGAGGCCGACCGTGCCCACGGGTCGCTGTTCGGCCGGTTGCACGACGATCTGCGGGACCGGGCCGAGATCGACGGCCTGCGGCCGGACCTCGTCGTGGTCACCGGCGACCTGGCCGAGACCGGTGACGAGGGCGAGTTCGACCAGGTGCACGACTTCCTCGTCGCGCTGGCGGAAAACCTCGGCCTCAACCGGAACCAGATCATGGTCATTCCTGGCAACCACGATGTCAACTGGCTGCTCTGCGAGTCCTACTTTCTGCACGAGCAGGCGTTCAAACGGGCTCCAGAGGCGCCGTACTGGCCGAAGTGGAGGTGTTTCAACGACCTGCTGCGGCGGTTCTACGGCGCCGACGCGGAGATCGGCTTCCAGGTCGGCGCGGAGTGGTCGCTGTTCGAGGTCCCCGACCGCAAGGTGGTCGTGGCCGGGTTGAACTCGACGATGGCGGAGTCACACGAGGAGCATTACGGCTGGCTCGGTGAGGGCCAGCTGCGTGCCGTCGCCGAGGCGCTTGGCCGCTACGAGCGGGATGGCTGGCTGCGGATCGGCGCCGTGCATCACAACCCGATCCGGGGCGCCACCTCCGATGACGAGAACCTGCGCGACGCCGACGACCTGGACCGCATCCTCGGCCCGCGGCTGAACCTGCTGCTGCACGGCCACACCCACGACGGGCGGGCGAACTGGCTGCCCTCCGGGCTGCCGGTCGTCGCCACCGGCAGCGCGGCGGTCGGCGCGCATGCCCGCCCGGCTGCGGTGCCCAACCAGTACCAGCTGCTCCGCATCGACCGGGACGGCTTCACCCGGTATGCCCGCCGCTATGAGCCCGACCAGAAACGGTGGACGGGTGACCTGCGCATCGACCCGGCCGGGAACTCCTGGTCGGTACGCACACCGAGCGCGTTCCGGTCGGTGCACGCGGCCTTCCCGCCACAGCCCCCGCTCCCCGACGCGAATGACGACACCGAGGACGAAGCAGGCCCACACCGGCGCGGACAGTATGGCCGGGGCATGGACGGCGACGGCCATACCGACGGGTCGCCCGGGTCGCTGCGGCGGCCGCCCGACAGGCTGGACGACGTCGCCAAGGTGGCCCGCCTGCGCCACCCGGACGCGACGGTCACGCGGATCGAGGCGTCCGGCGGGCTGCCCGCCCACCTGCATGTGCGCTTGGACAGGGGCGGCATCGTGCTGCGCGGGCTCGTCGGTCTGCTCGACGGCGCCCCGGACGCGACCGCGGTCGAGGAGTTCGCGCGAAGCGTCCGGGCCACGTACGTGGCCGCTTTCGGGGCGGGCCTGTTCACCGACCTCGTCTACACAGCCGGGACGCAGGCCACGCCGGAGCTGGTCGACCACGCCGAGCGGCGCGGGGTACGGCTGCTGAGCATGCCCGAGTACCAAGGCGTGCTGGACCTGCGCGGCTACGTCGGGCGGCAGACCGACCGGCTGCGCACCGACCGGGACTACCCACCCGAGCTGTACGTACCGCAGCGCATCCGGCGGGTCGACCGTACAGCCGCCGCGACCAGCGGCCCGATGACCCCCACCGCCCTCGATCAGATCATCACATGGCTGACCACCGACGAGGCCCGGTTCATCCTCGTACTCGGCGACTCCGGGCACGGCAAGACCTTCCTCACCCACGAACTCGCCCTAGCATTACCCCACCACCTCCCGCACGTCGACCCGATGCTCATCGAACTGCGGCAGCTGGAGAAGTCCCTCGAGATCGACCGGCTCGTCGCCCAGCACCTGGTCGACTCCGAGGTCCGCCGGCCTGACCTGGACGCCTTCCGCTACATGCTGGCGCACGGCCGACTGATACTGATTTTCGATGGTTTCGACGAACTCGCCGCCCGCGTCACCTACGAACGCGCGAAGACGCACCTCGACACCCTGCTCGCCGCACTCGACAATCACAATCAAACGAAGATCGTCGTAACGAGCCGGGCCGAGTTCTTCCTCACCGACGACGAGGTGTTGAAAAAGACCGGGGAGAAGGTCGAGCGGACGTTCGGCCGGTACATCGTCCGGCTGGAGGAGTTCACCCCCACACAGATTCATGATTTTCTGGTTGGCCGGTTCACCCGCGCGCTGGCGGTGGAGATTCCCGACCCGGCTGCCCGCCGTGCGGAGGCACAGCAACGGGCAACAGCCCGCCTCGAGCTGATCGGGGAGGTGCGGGACCTCCCCGATCTGGCACGTAACCCGCGGCTGCTGTCGTTCATCGCCGAGCTGGCGGAGGACCGGCTGCGTCAGGCGCGTCAGCGTGGCGGCTCGGTGACCGCGGCGGATCTGTACCGGGAGCTGGTCGATCAGTGGCTGGTCTACGAGCAGAAACGCTCACCGGAGCTGACGGTCGACGAACGGAAGGATGCTGTCACCGAGCTGGCGGTGGCGATGTGGCGGGACGGCGAGGCGTTCATCGAGGTGGCCAGGCTGGACGAGATCGCCGCCGGGGTGCTCCGGTCGATGCGGGATCCGCGTGGTCTGACTCCGGCCGAGGCCGCGCATCTGCTCGGTTCGGGGACGGCCCTGCGCCGGGATGCCGATGG
>NZ_CAKJTM010000197.1:4247-4669 GCF_917627345.1 Protofrankia sp. CiP3
TGATCTGCGGGATGCGGTGCTCACCGGCGCTTCCCTGACTGTGACCGCGCTGTCCGGCGCGGATCTGTCCGGGGCGACGCTCACTGGAGCAACACTGCGTGACGTCCGAGCGGAACGGCTGACGGCCCGCAATACCGATCTTGGCGGTGTCCAGGTCATCAGCGGCATCCTGAGCGCGGCTGACTTGAGCGGGGCGGATTTGCGTGGTGCCCGCTTCACCGATACGGATCTCACCGACGCGGTGCTGACGGGGAGCCGCTGGTCACGGGCAGGGGTTCTCGGTGGGCGGCTCGGCCCGGCCGTAGGCGCGCCGGAGCTGGCCGTGGCGGCGCTGGCTGGGCGGGATCCCGCCCAGGTGATGCTGCGGTCGGCGTCCTCACCGCAGTACGCGGTCGCCGTCTCCCCCGACACCACCATGATCG
>NZ_CAKJTM010000198.1:0-4010 GCF_917627345.1 Protofrankia sp. CiP3
TCCCTACCGCGACCTATCAACCTACACGTTCTGCGGTTTCCGTCGGTGTCGAAGGGGTAGGCCCTGCTAGAGCTTCCGCAAGCCGCCGCACGGGAGATATAGACGCCATCTCATTACTTTTCCTGCGTCTGTATCTGCATGGTTTGCCCGCCGGGAAAACGGGTACGGGAGAGATAACTACATAACTACGTCGACGCGCGAGGAGTAAATCGGTGCCAACAATGTCTGTATTCGCTTTCGAGCGCCAATCTTTCCAATCATCCGGACCGTTTCATCAGATGCACCGTCTGATCGACAGCGGATTCACGTGGGAGGCCAGTTGGGATCTCCCGGCGGTCCACGCCATCGTGGCTTACGTCCGACCTGATACTGAAGTCTGCCAGAGCCTCAGCGACATCGTCAACTATCCAGCCGTGATCAAGTTCGTAAGAGATACGTTTTCGAGGGTAGACACGGCTGGCAAGCCCGTCCGAAATCCGGAACTACGGGGACCGATCAGGACGTCATACCAAGTCTGGAAAGACATAGCTGCCACACCTGGGGCGAAGATTGACCAACCGGGGGCTCACCAGGACTCAGATCTCGTCAATACGATCAGTTTTGATTTTCATTGTAACACGGACGCTGTGTTCACAGCCCTGAGCGGCACGGCAACTATTTACGTGTTCTACTCTCTGGATGGCTCCGGTAATCCGCAGGTTCGTATTGAGGGTTTCTCCACCCGGGTCTGGGACGATGAGCCCGCCCGACCCGATGCCGGCTTGCCTGGCATCGTAGGTGAGGTGGTAGCGGCGACGTTGATGGAAAATCGTCCCTTTATCCAGGCGATGCTCGACCGAGCACTTCAACGCCTTGCCGCAGGTAGAACCTTTAGCGACCTATATTTCCTTCCAGGAACTGGAGTAAAGATTAATGCTCCAGTCGACGATAACGCGGACGACCACGTGGCGCTCTGCTTGGTGCCGCGGTGACACGACAGATCGTCCGACACCGGCTACGCCCCCGGATCTACGACGCGGAACGCCCTAACCAAAGGGGGATCCTGCACGGGCCGGAGGAAGATTGGTCCCGTCCTTCCCAACGGCGAGCAGCTGTCTCTGATATCTAGGAAGGCAGACCACCCCGCTCATCGGTACGGGCGGCCTTTGCTTTGCAACTCTGGTCGCGGCGTCCCGATCGTGTGTAGAGGACTTCAGGCATCCGTGCACGCGACTTCGGACATTGACAATCGACAGTGCGTTTCCGCGGGCCGGACAGTCCTATCCTCGAGCGCTTTTACTGAGGAAGAATCGGAGAAGTTATTGAGCGGGATTTGATTGTAGATTTGTATTTCTTGCACGCTCCGTAACCCCATATGAAATCTTGCGCTATCCGCGGTCAGATCTTGCGCTATCCGTGATGCTGTGCAGGCCGATGGCCGCCGGGTACACCGGTGGCATGAAGTATCCACAGGGCGGCGGGTTGACCGCCGAAGAGCGGCACAGCGGGAGGAACGCCGCCAGGAAGCCGGCGAGATGTTCGCGATGGGAGCCAGCCAGGCCGAGGTGGCCGAGGAGATACGGGTGAGCCGCATGTCGGCCTGCCGCTGGTACTGGGACTGGAAGGCCGGCGGGATGGCAGGGCTGGTGTCCCGGGGGCCGGGCGGGCTGCCGTGCCGGCTCGATGACCGGCAGCTGGCCCGGCTCGAGGCCGCACTGCGCCGCGGCCCGGCCGCGCACGGCTTCGACGACCAGTGCTGGACCGGGGCCCGGGCCGCCGCACTGATCGAACGAATGTTCGCGGTCCACTCCACGCCACGGGGCGCGACCCTGCTGCTGCACCGCATGGGCTGGTCGGTGCAGCAGCCCGCCCACCGGGCGGCCGAACGCGACGAGCAGGCCATCCGGCAGGGGAAAGAGGAGACCTGGCCGGAGATCGTCGCGAAGGCGGCGGCCGAGGGCGCCTGGGTCTGCGTCGAGGACGAGGCCGCCATCTGCCGGCATCCACCGAAAGCCCGAACCTGGGCGCCGTGCGGCCAGACGCCGGTGCTGCCGGTGACCGGCACGCGCTCGGGCCGGATGTCGATCGCCAGCATGGTGTGTGCCAAGCCGGGCGAGGCGACCCGGCTGGCTCGCCGGACCCGGGTGCACACCCGTCGCAGGGACGACCGGCGCAGCATGTCCGAAGCCGACGACGCCGCGCTGATCAGCGCGTTCCACGACGAGGTCGACGCCCCCCATCCTGGTATGGGACAATCTCAACACCCACCACAGCGCGCAGATGCAGACCCTCCTTGATGATCATGCTGCCTGGCTGACCGGCTGCCGGCCTACGCCCCTGACCTCAATCCTGCGGAGGACGTATGGTCCAACCTCCGGCGTGCGGTGTACAACCTCGCCTCCGCCGGCAGGACCCATCTGTACCGGGTGATCCACGGCAAGCTCGCCCACATCGGCGCCCGGCCCGCCTTGCTCGACGGCTTCATCGCCGAGACCGGGCTCACCGTGGCCGCTGGGTGACCTCCGGCCGCGAATACCGGTTACCAGATGTGACAACGGGGGTAGAGACGGTGCCCCTCGCGTGACAGCCGGCCGGCCCGAACCCGCCGAATCCCGACCGAAGGCCGCATCGTACCCGGGGCCTGGCCACGCTGCGCGGCCCCGGTGCACGCATACCGTCGGCCCACCGCGGGGAAACCCGTCCGCGTTGCGCATCCAGGCCTGCGGCCTGCGGTTTTGCACGCTCCGCATAACCCGATCATGCATTCTTGTAATGTGTTTATAACTTCAGAGATTCTTCCCCAGTAGTTATCCTGGAATAGAATTCTGGATAACAGGAAGAGCGAATAGCCGCGGCCCGGCGATGATGGCTCGGTAGAAGCTCGTGATCATGCGGGGGTGGGCGGGAGATGGTTGATCGTTTGATCGACCTGCGAAGCGACACGGTCACGCGGCCGGCTCCAGGCATGCGGGCGGCGATGGCGCGGGCAGAGGTGGGCGACGACTGCTACGGCGAGGACCCGACGGTTGCGGCGCTGGAGGAGCGCGTCGCTGACCTGTTTGGGCATGAAGCCGCCGTCTTTGTGCCGAGCGGCACGATGGGGAATCAGATCTGCCTACGGCTCCTGGTACCGCCGGCGGAGGAGCTGCTGTGTGACGCGGATGCGCACATTGTGACGTACGAGGGAGGGGGAGCGGCCCAGCACGGCGGAATATCGACCCGGACGATCGTTTCGCCGCGGGGCGTTCTTCAGCCTGACGCGGTGGCGCAACAGCTTCGGCCTGAGGGATTCCGGACCGTGGTGACCCGGGCCGTAGCGGTCGAACAGACCGCGAACCGTGCCGGCGGCGCGGTCTATCCCATGGATGTCCTCGAGTCACTGCGGGCGGTGACGCGCTCAGCGGGCGTCGCTCTGCACTGCGATGGCGCGCGTATATGGAACGCCATCGTCGCCACCGGTCTGCCTGCCGCGGCCTTCGGCCGGCTGTTCGACACCATGTCCGTCTGCCTGTCCAAGGGGATGGGCGCGCCCGTTGGATCCCTGGTGGTCTGCTCAGCGTCCCGCGCTGCTGTCGCCCGGGTCCTGCGCCGGCGGCTGGGTGGTGGGATGCGACAGGCCGGCATAGTGGCCGCGGCTGGCATCTACGCGCTGGACCATCATGTGGAGCGGCTGGCTGATGATCATAAACGTGCGCGGCGCCTGGCTCGCCGGATTGCGGATGTCGCCCCCTCCGCCGTCGACGTCGACACGGTCCAGACGAACATGATTGTCCTTGACCTGTCGGGCACCGGCTGGCCCGCGGGCGAGTTCACCGCCGCGGCGGCCCGTCACGGACTGCTCCTGCAGCTGACAGGCCCACAACGGGTCAGGGCCGTCACCCACCTCGACATCGACGACGAGGACATCGACAGCGCGGCAACGCTCCTGCACGGGCTGCTCGGCCGTTGAACGCATGCTGGCCTGGTCGGGAACGGTCGTCACAGCCGTTTCCGTTTCTTTGGGAACTTAGTGGTCGGCGCTGGAAGTTCAT
>NZ_CAKJTM010000199.1:0-3965 GCF_917627345.1 Protofrankia sp. CiP3
ACCGGCCCGCTCGCCGCAGGCGCGACGCCGGCTGTACCCGCGGTCGGGGCCGGCGTCGGGGAGCCGCCCCGGTTGCCGAGGATCAGCCCGACGGCGATCCCGACCGCGACCAGCCCGGCCCCGGCCCCGGCCAGGATCCGCACCCCGGAAGAGAAACGACGCCCGCCAGTCATCCCCGGCCGCCTAGCCGGCGAGGGCGAGGATGGTGGACAGCAGGATCGGCCCCATCGCGATCAGGGAGACCCCCAGCAGGGTCCAGGGCACCCCGAGCGCGCCGTCCGCGGACATCGCGTGCCGGTTGCGCCGCCCGATCATCATCTGGATCGCGCAGATCGACAGGCCGATCACTCCCGCGACCAGCCCGCCGTACTTCACCAGGGCGATGAACCAGTCGGTGACGTTGGTGACCTGCGTCGGGGCCGCGGGCGCGGGATTGGGGATCCGCCAGATCGGCGTGCTGGCGGGTGATGGCTGGCCAGCAGGGGCCGGGGTGTCGGCGGGCAGAGCGCTGGGAGCGTCGCCGACCGCGAGATACAGCGAGGCCAGGAACCGGCTCACGGATGGATGTCTCCTTCTGCGTTCAAAGCGCTGCGGGCGGCCGTGGCCGCGGCCGCCAGCGGCGCGGGTATCCCGCCATGCAGCGGATCTGTGACATAACGCCAGCGGGTGACATACGGCAGTCGGTAGACCGGGGTGTGCGCGGCCAGCAGCCGCAGCCGCTGGGTGACTCCGCGCGGCTCGGGCAGCGGCCCGTCGGCGACCACGACCAGCCCGGCGGGGTGGACCTGGGCGGCGTTGGCGGCGGCGGTGACCCGCCCGGCTACCGTTACCGCCTGCACGGTGCCGCGGGCGACCAGCACCAGCGGCCGGCCGGCGAACCCACGCGTGGCCGCGTACCGGGGCCAGTCAGCGACGACACCGATGTCGATCGCCGGCTGCAGCAGCGTGGCCACGGTGGTTGCTCCCGCGCCACCGTGGCAGCCGGCGACCACCAGCAATGGCTGAGCGGGAGCGACGTCCACGCCCGCGCGCCGGTGACGGGGCCGTGCGACACGGCCGGTGCGTGCCAGCACCGACACGTGATGATCACCTCTTGTGTGAGCCGCGACATGTGCCGTCAGAATAAGGGAAAAGGAAAAAATTGTCCCTATTAGGGATATATGGTGTAAGGGTTGGGTTTTCCATGAGAAAAGCGTGGCTTTTACATGTTTTTTTGCTGCCCGTAGTGGTCGGCTGCGGTGGCGGAACCGGCCGCTCGCCCGCCCCGGCCGTGTTCCCGGCTGCGACAGCGGCGCGCACCCCGCCGTCGCAGCCCCAGGGCGATCCCGCGGCTGTGTGCGCGGCGTTCGCCACCACAATCCACACCGTCGACACCGCCATCGACGCCGGGCCCGGAGCCGCCTATTACCGGGCCCGCCCCTACGTCACCGCCCGCCTGTCCCAGCCGATCAACGGTGTCGACGTCGACGCCCGCTGGGCGCAGTGGGCCGCTCACCGCGCCGCCACCACCGTCACCGCCACGGTGCTGGCCGCCGAAGCGCCCCCCGACAGCCTGGTCGACGCGCACCGGGCGGTCCGGGTCACCGTCACCCCCCGCGGTGTCGACGGCTGGACCGGCCCGACCCAGACCCGGATCGTGTTCTGCCAGCTGGCCACCGACAGCGGCGGGTGGCGGGTCGACTCCTACACCACCAGCGGCTGAACCACCGATGCCCGGCCGTGCCCTCACCCTGATCGCCGCCGGTGCGGCCGCCGTCCTGGTCGGCCTGCCGCTGACGCTCCTGCTCGCCGTCACCGTCCTGCACGACCGCACCGACACCCCGGCCGCCACCGCTGGCGGTCCGCTGCGCGCCGCCGCCGTCCCCGCACCCTACCAGGACTGGATCATCGTGGCCGGTGCTGGTGACGACCGCTGCCCCCCGCTCAGCCCGGCGCTGCTCGCCGCCCAACTCGCCCAGGAGTCCGGCTTCAACCCGCGCGCGGTCTCCGCCGTGGGCGCGCAGGGCATCGCCCAGTTCATGCCCGGTACCTGGCCGACGTGGGCCGTCGACGCCGACGGCAATGGCACGGCCAGCCCGTTCGACCCCGCCGACGCGATCACCGCCCAGGGCCGGTTCATGTGCGCGCTGCTCGCCGACGCCGCCGACGGGATCGCCGACGGCAGCCTCACCGGTGACCCCGTCCGCCTCGCGCTGGCCGCCTACAACTGCGGGCTCAGCTGTGTGCGCGCCGCCGGCGGCCTCCCCGCCATCGGGGAAACCCGTGACTACGTCACCCGGATCATCGCCGCCGTCGCCGACTACACCGCCCCCACGCCCCCGCCTGCCAGCGGCGGTTTCGGCGGACGGGTCGTCGTCGCCGCGCAGGCATGGACCGGTACCCCGTACGTGTGGGGCGGCGGTAACGAGTTCGGCCCCACCACCGGCACCGACAGCACCGGGGTCGCCGGGTTCGACTGCTCCGGGCTCACCCTGTACGCGGCCTACCAGGCCAGCGGTGGCACGATCCGACTCCCCCACTACACCGGCGACCAGTACCAGCAAGGCACCCCGGTGGCCGGCGACGACATCCACCCCGGCGACCTGATCTTCTTCGACATCGACGGGCCGCTCAGCCACGTCGGGATCGCCCTCGGCAACGGGCAGATGATTCACGCCCCCCGCACCGGGAAAACCGTCGAAACGGTTGCCTGGGCGACCGACCCCTACTGGACCGCCCGCTACGCCGGCACCCGAAGAATCACCCCCAGCGAACCGTAAAACCCACCCCGTCCTGGACGGCTGACGGTCAGCGACCCCGGCTGGTGGCAGCGGGCAACGCTCGCCGGACAGGCGCCGCCGCTGGCAGCGCCTGCCGGGCCTGTCCGCCCGGCGGCCGCGCTCCCGGGCGGACAGGCCCCGGATAGGCCGTGGCCCGCACCCGCCTCGAATCCGAATCCGGGTCCTGTGACAGCCGACCCGCCGTTCGCGCTGGGCCGCCGATGGTTTCCGCGTGGACGACCTCCCCATCGATGATCGTGCCGTCCCAGCCGGTACCGGCCGGGGCCGGGGAGCTGACCCGGTGGGCGGCCAGCCAGTCGGGGATACCACGGGGATCGGCCAGCCAGCCCAGCCGGGCATGTACCACCGCCGCGGCGTTGTCGATCCTGACGTCACCCAGCCCCCGCGGCTGAGTGAACATGAACACCGCCTGGCCCATGGCCTCCACTGGCGTCAGCCCCAGCGTCCGGCACACCTGCGCCAGCCGATGAGCCACCGCTCCGAACCCCTCCGAACTGATCACCGTCTCGGCGCGGGCAGGATCACCGGCCAGCACGGTACGGATCGCGTCCTCGGCAACCGCCCGGCGGCGAGCCGCTCGACCAGCGGCGTCCCCTCCGCCTTGACGCCGGGTGCGGCCCCCACCCGCCCGGCTGGCTGCCCGGCCCGTGGCCTGCGCCCGACGCCGCGCCCTTGCTCGTTCGGCGGCCTGGCGCTGCTCGAGAGTCAGCAGGCCAAGCAGCCGCTGGTGCAGTTCGGCTGCGTAGCTGGCCACCTCGATAGCAGCCAGTCCCGGCCCGTAAGCGGCGCGCAGCACCGTTACCGGATCCCGCCCCAGTACCCCGCAGACGTCATCCAACGTCTCGGCGAGCCTGGAGAGATCGACCCGTACCGGCGCAGCCGCGGCTGGGCCAGGGGGCGCGTATGGATTCGCCGCAGGCGGGCCGAGCCCCAGCGCTGTGGCCTCCACCGGGTGCAGCACCTCCCGCAACGCCCGCCGCGCCGTCGCGAGCCACGTTGCCGCCTGCTCGGTCTGCGCAGCCTGGCCGATCTGATGCTGCTGGCGTCGGATGAACCAGTCGACGATCTGCGGGGCGAGCATCAACGCGTTCGTCACACCCCCGATGGCCTGCGCGAGCTCATCGACGAGCTCGCGCAGGCCATCGGAGATCGGATCGGTGTTCGGACCCCCGTCCTGCTGCGATG
>NZ_CAKJTM010000200.1:0-3943 GCF_917627345.1 Protofrankia sp. CiP3
GGTCGTGCCGCGCCGACGATGCGATGTCCGCGCCCCGCGCATAGGAAAGGTACCGTAGGTACGTGCCTACCTACCTTGGAGGTGATCGCGGTGAGCGTAGTCACGTCTCGGGAGTTCAACCACGACGTCAGCGCGGTGAAACGGGCCGCCGCTGCCGGCCCGGTGATCATCACGGATCACGGCCGACCATCACACGTCCTGCTGTCGTTCGCTGACTACCAGCGGCTCACAGGCACCGGGGGCAGGCTGGGCGACGCTTTCGTCCTCGACGAGGAGATCGGCTTCGATCCGGTGCGACCGCGGGACTCGCTGCGCGAGGTTGACCTGTGAGCTTCCTGCTCGACACCAACGTCATCTCCGAGCTCCGCAAACCCGCCAAACGCAGAGATGACCACTTCAACGGCTGGGCAGACGCCTTGTCGCCTTCAGAGACCTTCCTCTCGGTCATCACCCTGCTTGAGCTGCGCGCTGGCATCGAGAACAAGCGACGGCACGACACCCGACAGGCCGCGGTTCTGGACTCGTGGCTGGATGCCAACGTGATCCCGGCATACGTGGGCCGGGTGCTCGACGTCGACCAAACCGTCGCGGACTCGGCCGCAAGGCTCCACGTGCCCGACCGCCGCCCAGCCCACGACGCACTCATCGCCGCCACGGCTCAGGTCCATGGCCTCACGCTCGTCACCCGCAGCGAGTCCGACTTCGCTCCTATGGGCATCCCGCTCATCAATCCATGGAATTCTCACACGTAAGCTGGGACCAGGGGATGAACGCGTGCTGGCACCTGAGACCGCGACCTCCCCCTGTGGCGCTCTGCGGTGAGCGAGATGCTCCACCTTGCTCTCCGAGGTCCCGAAGACCCGGTGATCGCGCCGATGGCCATCCTTGATTCTGGCCTGCTCGCCGGGGACGGCCCCGGCCCGCCTCGCCGGACACCGTGGTACTCGGCTTCGACGACGTGGTCTCCACGGACCACGATTTCGGCCCCCGCGTGCAGCTGTTCGTCCCGCCTGGCGTTGACACCAGGCAGCTCGACGTCGCGCTGGAGAGGTTGCCGGCCCGGTTCGACGGTTTCACGGTGGTCTATTCCGACGGCGACCGATACGGCGGCCGGCCACACCACCAGGTGGAGGTGACCACGGCACAGGCGTTCTTTGTCGACCGGCCTGGCGTCGACCCCGCCGACGGGATGGAGCTGGCGGACTGGCTGCTGGCCCCGACCCAGATCCTGGCCAGCCTCACAGCCGGCGTGGTCCTGCACGACCCGCTCGATCCGCTCACTACGCGGCGCCGGGCGCTGGCCTGGTACCCAGACGACGTCTGGCGCTCTATGTCCTGGCAGCCGGCTGGCTGCGGGTCAGCCAGGAAGAACCATTCGTCGGCCGCACCGGTGCCCGGGGCGACGACTTCGGCTCACGCATGATCGCCGCCCGCGTGGCCCGCGACCTCGTCCGGATCGGCTTTCTCCTCGAACGCCGCTGGGCCCCGTACAGCAAATGGCTGACCATCGCGTTCGCGCAGTTGACCCTCGCCGACCAGATCCGTCGGCACCTGCGCCACGCGTTCAGCGCGACGCAGTGGCGGGAACGCGAAGCAGCGCTGTGCGCCGCAGCCAGTCACCTCGCCGCCGCAGCAAACCTTGTAGTGATGACCCAGCAATAGTTGTACTAGCGGACTCGCAAATTTTGTACTGCTGGGCTCGCAGATTGTGTACCGTGGCTGTATGGCCACGTCAAGGTATGTTCCGCGGATCGCCGACGGGCCTGGATGACTATGTCGACCAGGCGTTGAGGAGCGGCTTCCCCGAGGCTGCCTTGAACCTGAGCACATCAGGGCGACTCGTCTGGCTGGACTCCTACATCGATCACGTCGTCAATCGAGACGTGCTGGCCGCAGGGGAGCAACGGGACCCCGTACGACTACGTCGCTACCTCGAGGTTCTCGGGCTTTCAACGGCAGGCCTTCCCGCTGAGAGCACGGTCTACCAGGCTGCCGGAATCAACCAGAGGACCGCTGACGCGTACGATCGGATCTTGGCTGCCCTCTACCTGACCGAACTCGTTCCTGCCTGGGCGACGAACCGGCTGAACAGGCGGGCGAAGCGGTACCTGACCGATCCCGCGCTCGCGCTCGCCGCCGCCCGGGTGGACGAGCGGAGCGTCCTGCGGGACGGAGACCTGCTCGGCAGGTTGATTGACACCTTCGTCGTCGCCCAACTACGACCGGAAGTGACCCTTCTCCACCCTCACGCCCGGTTGCACCACATCCGCTCCCGGGACGGCCAGGAGGTCGACGTCGTCATAGACCTCGGAGGAGGCGAAGTGATCGGGATCGAGATCAAGGCGTCCTCGGCGCCGACCGCTCGGGACGCCCGCCACCTCATGTGGCTGCGCGATCAGCTCGGCCCGGGCTTCCGCGCGGGAGTCGTGTTCCACACCGGTCCGATTCCCTTCGATCTTGACGACCGGATCTGGGCACTGCCCATCTGTGCGCTATGGGCAGGCCGAACAGGGTAACCAGCCCGCGAGTAGCCATGATGCCGGCAGCCGCCGATCCGTTCCAGGCTCAGCGGCTGGTATAGGGGAGCGGGAGTGCGATCGTCCACTCCTACGGCCGTGCATCGACAACGCCGGCTCTACTCGCACGTGCGACGCCCGGGATCGTGTCACAGGGCCGGGGTCAGGAGGCGATCGGCGGGGCGGTGCGCCCGACGGCGGTGCGCGCGGTCCGGCCTCGCCATCCCAGCGCGGGTATGGCCCCGCGCAGCAGCAGCGCGGCGTGCACACCGGCGAACGCGACACTGTTCGCCATGCCCGGGCCCTGGTCCCGGGTCAGCCCGTAGATCGATGCGGCGATCAGCACCATGGCCGCGGCGACGGGAACCACCACCACGGCCGGCTGCCAGTGCCCGGCACCCTGCTTCGGTGTGACGACGAAACGTCCAGGCCGGCGTAGCAGCGCCCGTACCGTGGACACCACGCCGATCCAGAAGCTGGCACTTTGCAGGGTGAAGGCGGCGAAGGTGTAGCTGCCGTTCCCGGCCAGCGCAACCGTGCCCAGCGCCACGGTGAAGTAGGGCGCGAAGTGCAGCAGGAACTGGTCGGCGCTCGCGGCGGTGATCGGTTGGATGCCGAACATGATCCGCATCAGCGGCATGATCATATAGATGAGCACGGTCCAGCCGGACAGAAAGTACCCCGCGGACAGCAGGTACTGTGCTTTCAGCCGGCGGGGCAGCCGGGCGGCCAGCACCGCCGGGATCGCCGAGATGCAGCCTCGCGACCACCGCAGCTGCTGGCTGGTGTAGGAGGCCATGTCCGCCGGCCCGAGGCCACTGGCCAGTACCTCGGGCACGTAGACCGACCGCCACCCGCGGGTGTGCATGCGGATCGACAGCTCGAAGTCCTCGGTCAGGGAGTCCTCGGGGAAGCCGCCCACCTCCGCCAGGGCCGCACGGCGGAAAGCGATGTTCGTTCCGCAGCAGAACATCGCCCCCAGGCCGTCCTTGCCCCGCGCGATCCCACCGAAGAAAAGCGCCTGCTGTGCCCATGACGTCCCGGCGACCTCGTTGGTCGAGGCGTTCGCGTAGTACTGCGGTGTCTGTACAAAGCCCACACCCGGGTCGTCGAGGTAGCCGAGCGTCGCTTCCAGGAAGTCCGGGTGCGGCACGTGGTCGCAGTCGAAGATCACCACGATCGGCGCGGAGGTCCGGCCGAGTGCGTGGTTGAGGTTGCCGGCCTTTGCGCCGCGGTGGTCCGGCCGGGTGATGTAGGTGACGCCGTACCGGCTGGCCAGCGCGGCCATCCGCGGGTTGTCCCCATCGTCCAGCAGGCATACATGCACCTGCGCACCTCGCATCCGGACCGCCGCGGCCAGCGTCGGTTCCACCACGTCGACCGGCTCGTTGTAGACCGGCACCAGGACGTCCACGGCCAGCTGCCCG
>NZ_CAKJTM010000201.1:0-664 GCF_917627345.1 Protofrankia sp. CiP3
TGGGTGCTGGTTCGTCGGTGGTGGGGCCACCGGTGCTTGCTCGGTCCGCCGGTCGGTTTGTTGCTCGTGAGACGGAGGGCCTGTGAACAGTGAGGCGCTGTGAACAACAGTGAGGCGTGGAGCGCGGAGCCCACATTCAAGCCTGCCGCCGGCACGCGCACGGGGTGCCGGTACTGGCACGCCGGTAAGGATCGTCCCCTTGGCCGCCGCGCGCCTGGTCGCTGAGACCGGCCGCGGCGCCGTCACACGCGTCGTCGCGGCAACCCGACAGGGGCCTGGGCCGAACGGGCCCGGCGGAAAGACGCAGCCAAGCACCGTATTTCCGTCATTTGACGGGATTGGACGGTCTCCCCCACCCACCGGCGGCGCCGTGCGGGCGAACGGATGGCACAATCACTGCCATGTCCGACAGGGGGGCGGCATCCTCGGTGCGATGGGATTTCCTTCTCTCCTACGCGGCTGAGGATCGCCCATGGGCCGAATGGCTGGCCTGGCAGTTGGAGGCGGCGGGCTACCGCGTGCTTATCGAGGCATGGGATCTCGTACCTGGCTCTAACAGATCAGCTCATGTACAGCGGGGCGCTCTGGAGGCGGAACGCACCATCGCCATCCTGTCCGCTGCTTACCTGAACTCCTGCTACGAGCAACCCGAGTGGCAGGCCGC
>NZ_CAKJTM010000201.1:1104-2721 GCF_917627345.1 Protofrankia sp. CiP3
GGTAGACACCATCGTCGCGGAGACAACAGCGTCGGTGGACGGCAAGCCGGACGAGAATCGCTCCCTCCGCGAGCTCAACCTCCTCGCGGACGGGCTACTCGTCCTGCGCGAACGGACCGAGCGGGCACTGTGCGTCCTGGCCTGCTTGCCGGTGACATGGATCATGTTCGAGCAATGGGCTGTGACATCTGTCCGGGACCGCTTCCGCGCCATCCCACCCCTTGGCCACATCGATGATCCGGCGCTGATAACCCAGCTCCTTGCTCGACGGTTCCACGATCACTTTCGGCGTATCGGTTTCGAGCCGCCGTACCCGACCTGGCCGGTGGCTCAGGCGGCACTCGACCAGGCGCCCAGCTACACACCACGCGAGCTGCTTCAGCGGATTGAACGGCATATCCAGTCGTGCCTGTTGATGGGTACGGTCAAAGAGCTGGAGTCGTTTGCTGGGGACGATCCGTTACCAGTACGTCATCCCCTGCCGCCAGCGGTGTTCGCGGAGCTGGACACGGCTTTCGCCGGGTTGCGGTCGACTACGACGGCCATCACGCCCGGCAACGAGGACAGCCTTGTACCGGAACTACTGGCGGCCGGTCTCACCGCCTGGATCATCGAAAACGGTGGTGCGCCCGGAGGTTTCGCGCTTGAACCGAAGCCAAGCGCAAGGCCTCCACTGCACGCGCGGCTCAGCCGCACCATCAACCGGGATACCGGCGAGCAGATGCAGTGGGCATTTCGAGCGGTTACCAGTACTCATGGCAACGCGGCCCTGCACCGCATCCAGAGCGCCTGCGTGATGGCCGGGCTCACCCAGGGCAGCGCACGTCGGCGGTTGTTCCTGCTGCGCAACGCCGAGTGGAGCCGCGGCGTCAAGACCCAGCAGGCCCTTGCGACGTTCGAAGCGGCCGGCGGTGTCACACTCCCAATCAGCGACGAGGACGTGGCAACCTTCACCGCGCTGGGCAGGCTGCTCCAGCAGCCGCATCCAGCTCTGCGGGAATGGTTGAATTCGCGCCGTCCGGCCAGCACGACAGCCTTGCTGATCGCAGCCCTCGCCAACGCGGCACCGGATGGGAGCGACGCACATGCGGAGCCCGGCACGATCCGTCCGGCCGACGATCCAGGCAACGGCGCCAACGCCAGCTCAGCAGGAGCCGACTCCTGCGCCGTCGCTCACCGCCGTGTCAGCAGCTCGTCGGTGAGTCCGCCACTTGGTGACCAGAACAGCTACGAAAGCCACCCGTTCGAGGCGCCGGAAGAGCGGAGTACGAATCCTGCCGACCAGAGTGCGGGCTCCCAGGCGATCACTGTCGGCCGGACGGTGGCCGCCGGCCGGCCGGCCCGTATTGACATCGAGGTGTTCCGGAAACACGTAGCGATCTTTGCTGGTTCGGGATCCGGGAAGACCGTGCTGATCCGCCGCCTGCTCGAGGAGTGCGCGCTGCGCGGCGTGTCATCGATCGTGTTGGATCCCAACAACGATCTGGCGCGGCTGGGGGATGGGTGGCCGCGCGTGCCGAGCGGCTGGCATGACGCGGACGAGGCGCTGGCCGCCGAGTACCTCGCCAGCACTGACGTGGTGTTGTGGACGCCCCGCCGGGCCAGCGGCCGACCGCT
>NZ_CAKJTM010000201.1:3361-5016 GCF_917627345.1 Protofrankia sp. CiP3
TAAGCCTCCAGCCGTTGCCCGACTTCGCGAGCATACGGGACGACCAGGACGAGTTTGACGCGGCGATCGATGCGGCCGTGGCCACGCTGGCGGTTCGGGCCGGTGTCGACGGCCGCACAAGCAGGGCGAACATCAGCCGAGCCGTGCTCAGGGCCGCGTTGGAGCACTTCGCCCACGGCAGCCGTACCAGCCTCAGCTCCTTCGCGGATCTGCTGGCCGACCTGCCGGATGGTGTGACCACTCTCGACCCCCATGACAAGTACGCGAAGAGCCTGGCGCAGGACCTGAGAGCCGCGATGGTCAATGACCCGCTGTTTGGTGGCGACGGTCAGCCGATGGACCCCGCCGTGCTGCTGACCCCGCCGGCCGGTAGGCGAGCCCGCATCTCGATGATCAGTCTTGTCGGCCTGCCCAACGATGATCAGCGGCAGAGCTTCGTCAACCAACTACAGATGGCCCTGTTCGCGTGGGCCAAGAAGAATCCGGCCGTCGACCGGTCGCTCGGCGGTCTGTTCGTGATGGATGAGGCGCAGATATTTGCCCCGTCCGGCGCGGGCACCGCCTGCACGGCGAGCACTCTCGCTCTCGCCTCGCAGGCCCGCAAGTACGGCCTCGGTCTGCTCTTCGCCACCCAGCACCCGAAAGGCCTGCACAACAGCATCCCGGGAAACGCCACCACGCAGTTCTTCGGCCGGCTCAGCAGCCCGGTGCAAATTGACACGGCCCGAGCGATTGCCCGCAACAAGGGTGGCGACGCGCCGGACATCGGCCAGCTTGGAGTTGGTGAGTTCTACGCCACCAGCGAGTCCCTGACCTTTGAGAAGATCCGTACCCCGCTCTGTCTGAGTCACCACCCGGCATCTCCGTTGACAGATGAGGAGGTCGTCAGACGCGCAAGGGGGCATTGAGCCCTGGCGCATCCCGTCGGGCCTGGACGATTCCCCCGTGGGCCGTGCCCGGAAACCACGACCCGGCCGGCCACAGCCGAATGTCCCGATCATCCAGTGAGCCACCGAACCAGCTGACCCCAGCTGACCCCAGCTGACCCCAGCTGACCCCAGCCGACTTCAGCCGTGCGGATCCGACGATCTACCGGACCTGACTGACTGGTTGTCAATGGTTGGTCGATTGTTGTGTTTCTGGTGAGCGCCCGCGGACTTCTTGATTTTTTGGATTCCGTCGCGGCCAGTATTCGTCGGCCTGCATGCGGTTGGGGGCGGAAATTCGGCACGTTGCGTACTCGGTCCTGCGCGTAATATCCGGAGGGTGATTATCCGCAATGACGAACTCGCGGCCTGGTGTTGCTCCAAGGCCTTATTCGTCGCGTTGTGGATTAATAATTCTGAATTATTGTGAATAGACATCCAGGTGAACCGGACATATGCTTCCGTTCGATTGAAAGCGCCCGGCAAGAGGGTGTGGATCAGGGAGCGGGGCTGGGGTGCGTGTATCGCGAGGCGCCGGAGGTGATGGGCGTCGACCGACGAGCCGGGGTGCCCGCGCCCCGCGCGGCGATGGATGGGGAGTGATGCCGCGAGGTATGTGCCCCGACCCCCGCGATAACCCCGCGATGCCGCTTCCCCTCTTGTCGGTCGCTCTTAGAGCGCGTTTGAGATCGTCATTCCGGCTCACTGATCGAAAGCCCGATCTCAAAC
>NZ_CAKJTM010000202.1:0-1837 GCF_917627345.1 Protofrankia sp. CiP3
GCCGACCTCGCCGCCGCGGGCACCGGGAGAGGGGGCGCCGAGCCGCTGATGCTGGCGGTCGACTGGACCCCGCTCCCCGTCCCGGCCTCCGGTGACACCGCCACTCCGGCCGCCGGGACGGCGGACGAGGAGATCGGCGCGGTGATCACGGATGCGGCGGATCTGGAGGCGCTGGGCGAGGAGGCACCGGGGTGGCTGATCCTGGATGCGGACCCGCTGATCGCCGACGCCGTCAGCGCCGAGTCCAACGCCATTCCCGGCGCGGGTGAGCCGGCGCGGGTGCGTGTGGTGCTGGCACGGGTGCTGGAGGTGCTGCGGGCCTTCGCGACCGAGCCGGCTCTGCGGGAAACCCGGCTGGCCGTGGCGGTGCGGGAGGCGGGCGCCGACCCGGTGGCGGCCGCGGTCGCCGGGCTGACCCGCTCGGCCCAGTCCGAGAACCCCGGCCGGATCCTGCTCGCCGATCTCGGCCGACCGGACCCCGGCACGGACGCCGTGGCGCTCGCGGACCTCGCGGGATCGTTCGGACGCACCGTGGCGGCGGACAAGTGGGAGATCCGGCTCCAGGACGGGCAGATCGAAACCCCGAGGCTGATGCGCGCCGCCGACGACCGGCTGGAGCTGCCGGCCGACGCGTGGGTGCTGTCGGCGTCTGCGGCGGCGACGGTCGAGGAGGTGGCGGCGGTTCCGTGGCCGGCGGCGTCCGAGCGGCTGGAGGCGGGGCAGGTCCGGGTCGGGATCCGCGCCTGCGGCGTGAACTTCCGCGACGTCCTCGTCACGCTGGGCATGATCCCTCCGATCGCGGGGGCGGGGCTGCGGCTGGGCGGAGAGTGCGCGGGCGTCGTCCTGGAGGCCGGACCCGATGTCGTGGATCTGGTCCCCGGGGACGAAGTCACCGGTATCGGCATGGTGATCGGACCGACGGCGGTCGTGGACCACCGGTATCTGGTGAAGGTCCCGGACGGCTGGACCCCCGAACAAGCAGCCTCGATGCCGGTCGCGTTCCTGACCGCCTGGTACGCCTTCACCGAACTGGCCACCGTCCGAGCCGGAGACACCGTCCTGGTCCACGCCGGTGCCGGAGGCGTCGGCATGGCCGCCATCCAGCTCGCTCAGCACCTCGGTGCCGAGGTCTTCGCCACCGCCAGCCCCGCCAAGCACGACCTTCTGCGGAGTCTCGGACTCGACGAAGACCACATCGCCAGCTCCCGCGACGGCGACTTCGAACAGCGGTTCCTCACCGTCAGCGGCGGACGCGGCATGGACGTGGTGCTGAACTCCCTCTCCGGTGAACTGACGGACGCGTCCCTGCGGCTCCTGCCCAGAGGCGGCCTGTTCCTCGAAATGGGCGTCACCGACGCCCGCCGCCAGGACGAGACCGAAGCCGCCTACCCCGGGGTGGCGTACCGGGTGTTCTACCTGCAGGAACTGGACCCGGCACTGATCCAGCGGATGCTGCTGGATCTGACCAGGCTCTTCGAGGCCGGGCACCTGACCCCGCTGCCGTTGACCGTCTGGGACGTCCGCCACGCCCGCGACGCGTTCCGTCACATGTCCCAGGCCAAGCACACCGGCAAGAACATTCTGCGGCTGACCTCCTCGACCGGGACGGAGGGTCTGGGTGCGGGTTGTGTGGTGGTGACCGGTGGGACCGGGATGTTGGGTGGCCTCGTGGCCCGGCATCTGGTCGCTGTGCACGGGGTGCGGAGTCTGGTTCTGACCTCGCGGCAGGGCTCTGCCGCGCCGGGGGCCGAGCAGCTCCGGGTGGAGCTGGAGGCTGCTGGCGCTGACGTGCGGATCGTGGCCTGTGATGTGGCTGATCGTGATCAGGTGGAGGCTT
>NZ_CAKJTM010000202.1:2283-3895 GCF_917627345.1 Protofrankia sp. CiP3
GAGTTGACGCGCGGGCTCGGGCTGGCGGCGTTCGTCGTGTTCTCGTCCGTCGCGGGGGTGATGGGAGGACCCGGTCAGGGGAATTACGCGGCGGCGAACTGTTATCTCGATGCTTTGGCCGCCCGCCGCCGGGCCGCAGGTGAGGCCGGGGTGTCCTTGGCGTGGGGTTACTGGGCTGAGGCGAGCACGATGACCGGGCATCTGACCCAGGCTGATCTGGCCCGGATGAGTCGGGCAGGGATGGGCGCGCTGGACGCCGAAGACGGTATGGCGCTGCTGGATCAGGCCCTCGGCTCCCGGTATGCGATGCTGGTTCCGATATCGCTGGATCTGGCGGTGCTGCGCCGTCAGGGCGGCCCGGTTCCTCCTTTGCTTCGCGCTTTGGCCGGGGCTCGGCGTCGCACTGCCGCTACCGGCGCCGTGGATGTGTTGCGGTCGACGTTGGTCGGGATGGCGCCGGGGGATCGGGCGCCTTATCTGGCCGGGTTGGTGCGTGCTGAGGCGTCGGTCGTCCTTGGCGGTGCGGGTCGGGATCTGGTTCGGGTTGATCAGGCGTTCAATGACGCGGGCTTCGATTCGTTGACCTCGGTGGAGCTCCGTAATCGCCTGACCGCCTTGGCTGGGATGGCGTTGCCGGCGACGTTGGTGTTCGACTATCCGACGCCGTTGGCGCTGGCTGATTATCTGCTGGGTGAGCTGGTCGGTGTTGCTCCCGCACGCGCCGCGATGCCCGTGGCCGCGACGGTTACGGATGAGCCGGTGGCGGTCGTGGGTGTGGGATTGCGGCTGCCCGGTGGTGTGGGCAGTCCGGCGGCGTTGTGGGAGCTGCTGTCCTCGGGCACAGATGTGGTGGGGGAGTTCCCCACTGACCGAGGTTGGGATCTGGGTGACCTCTTCGACCCGGACCCTGACGCTGCGGGGAAGTCCTACGTTCGCCAGGGTGGCTTTCTTACCGACGCGACGGTGTTCGACGCGGGGTTCTTTGGGATCAGTCCGCGTGAGGCGTTGGCGATGGATCCGCAGCAGCGGTTGCTGTTGGAGACGTCGTGGGAGGCGCTGGAGCGTGCGGGGATCGACCCGTCCTCCCTGCGGGGCCAGCGCGTGGGCGTCTACGCCGGACTGATCGCCAACGCCTACCTCGCCACAGCCGACACCCCGGATCTCGAAGGTTTCCGAGCCACCGGCACCACCCCGAGTGTGGCGTCCGGGCGTGTCTCCTATGTGCTGGGGCTTGAGGGTCCGGCGGTGAGTGTGGACACCGCATGTTCATCCTCGCTGGTGGCGTTGCATCTGGCGGCTCAGGCGTTGCGTGCGGGTGAGTGCTCGATGGCCCTCGCCGGTGGCGTGACCGTGATGGCCACTCCAGAATCCTTCGTGGAGTTCTCTCGGCTCCGAAACATGGCCCTCGACGGCCGCTGCAAGGCGTTCTCAGACACCGCCGACGGTGTGGGCTGGGGCGAGGGCGCCGGAATGCTCGTCCTGGAACGCCTGTCGGATGCTCAGCGCCTTGGGCATGAGGTGCTGGCTGTGGTCCGGGGCAGTGCGATCAACCAGGACGGCGCCTCGAATGGGCTTACGGCTCCGAATGGTCCGTCGCAGCAGCGGGTGATTC
>NZ_CAKJTM010000202.1:4392-4847 GCF_917627345.1 Protofrankia sp. CiP3
GGGGATCTCGTCGTTCGGGTTCAGTGGCACCAACGCCCACGTGATCCTCGAACAGGCCCCGGACCCGATCACCGTTGAGCAAGCGTCATGCCCCCCTGACGTGGAGGTGGGAGACGCTCCTGAGACGTCGGGTGTGGTGCCGTTGGTGGTGTCGGCGCGGTCGCTGGAGGGCTTGCGGGCCGCTGCCGGACAGCTGGCCGACTTCCTCGAACAGCAGCCCGTGTCGAGCTTGGGCGATGTGGGTCGGGCGTTGTTGACGTCTCGTTCGGTGTGGGAGTTCCGGGCTGGAGTGGTGGCCGCGAGCCCGGATGAGGCGGTGGCGAAACTCCGTGCGGTGGAGCGGGCCGTTGACGTGGATGCCGTCGTGGCCGGGACGTTGCGGCGTGATGAGGATGAGTCGGCCAGGTTCGTGCAGTCGATGGTCGACGTGTGGGTGGCGGGCGGTCCTGTCTCCG
>NZ_CAKJTM010000203.1:0-3894 GCF_917627345.1 Protofrankia sp. CiP3
AGGATTGAAACACGTCATCATGATTCCGATTCGTGCCGGGTTCAGCGGTCACTGATCGTCCCTAGAGGGATTGAAACGCGTTCTCCTATCGTTTGCGCGTTGCCGATAGGAGGTAGTCACTGATCGTCCCTAGAGGGATTGAAACCCGTGTGCGGTCTCTGTGGCGAGGGGCCGACCGCGGCCGAGTCACTGATCATCCCTAGAGGGATTGAAACCCGCGTTGCCCATCGCCACCCCGGCCCGCACGAGTCACTGATCATCCCTAGAGGGATTGAAACGGGATGCCCAGCGCGGCGGCCAGCCACGCCGTCGCCGGGTCACTGATCATCTCTAGAGGGATTGAAACGTCCCGGCCCGTTTGGTGCCGTCCTTGCGCGTGAGTCACTGATCATCCCTAGAGGGATTGAAACGGCGAGAACCACGTGTGGACATCGGCCGGGTCCCAGTCACTGATCATCCCTAGAGGGATTGAAACATCCAGTCCTCGTCCCGGAGCACGCCCAACGCGCGCACGTCACTGATCATCCCTAGAGGGATTGAAACAGTACCTGGCGGGCCTGACCGAGAACATCGCGCACAGTCACTGATCATCCCTAGAGGGATTGAACCGTCTCCGCCTCGGCGACATAGTCACCGTCGCCGACTTCTGCCGACGTTCTTGACACATTTCGCGTCGTTGACAGCGGGGGCTTGCTGGCGGCAGCTCAAGGCGCCACACAAGAAGCACGGCGCCACCGATGCGGTGTATTCGGCATCGCTGGCATGACCCCGACGATCGCGAACAGGGCGCTCCGCGCCTTCGGCGCCGTGCACGCCGAGTGGGCCGTGCACAGCGAGTGGAGCAGCCCCGCTTCGTGACCAACCTTCTACTGGATACCGGTCGCCTCTCGGACAAGGCGCAGGACTCGCCGCGCACGAGCGCGGGCCTTCTCGGCCCCGGCCGCGAGCACGTCG
This sequence comes from Protofrankia sp. CiP3, assembly GCF_917627345.1. Taxonomy (NCBI): domain Bacteria; kingdom Bacillati; phylum Actinomycetota; class Actinomycetes; order Frankiales; family Frankiaceae; genus Protofrankia; species Protofrankia sp. CiP3. Next base: position 955 of record NZ_CAKJTM010000203.1, read on the forward strand.
TCCAGTTCGCTGCCCGGCTCCATCAGCGCGTCATAACGTGCACGCAGTGGCCCCAGCTGGTCATTAAGCACGTCGAACAGGAGGTTCTTGAGGTCGCCCCAGCCCATACCGCCAGCCTCGAGGCGCTTCCGTGTATCGCTGGTGACATCGGGAGTGGCGAACTGCTCCAGAATCTGGAAGGCCGACGAGCTGTCCGGGTCCTTCGGGTCCTCGACGGGCGTGCTGTCAGTGGGAATGCGCCGCACCAGCTTCTTGAGCTGCGACTCGCTGACGAACAGTGGGATGGTGTTGCCGTAGCTCTTGCTCATCTTACGGCCGTCAATACCGGGCAGCGTCCTGCCGGTGTCAGCCGCCGGCACGACAGGCTGCGGAATTTTCAGTTTGTCATGCTCGCCGCCAAAAAGGTGATTGAACGAACCAGCGATATCGGCGGCATACTCGACGTGCTGCGACTGGTCCTTGCCGACCGGAACGACGTCGGAATCCATGAGCAGGATGTCGGCAGCCATCAGGACGGGGTAGTTGTAGAGCCCCATGTTGATGCCCGCGTCCAAGTCTTCCTTGCCCGTCTCGGCGTTCCTGTCTCGCGCCGCCTTGTAGGCATGGGCTCGGTTCATGAGCCCTTTGCCCGTCACGCAGGACAACACCCAGGTCAGCTCGAAGGTCTCCGGCACATCAGACTGCCGATACATGGTGATGCGCTCGGGGTCGAGCCCCGCGGCGATCCAGGTGGCCGCCACCGAGCGCGAGTAGCGACGCAGCAGCTCAGGATCACGGAGAACCGTCAGCGCGTGGTAGTCAGCGATGAAGTACATCGCGTCGTACCGCTCCGCCAGCTCCAGCGCCGGACGGATCGCGCCGATGAGATTGCCAAGGTGCGGCTCACCAGTAGGCTTGATGCCAGTAAGTGAGACCTTGCGTGCGGACGTTGCCATAGCCCAATTCTACCTTTGCTCGCGACTGAGATCTTGTCGTTCGACCTTCGACGTCACGATGCGTGATAGTCGCTGATGGCATGATGCAGTCCGGCGTGTCGACGTGACCTGAGACAACCTCCCGCCAATCGTGGTTTCTCACCAACGTGTGCGCACGCCGAACATGGCGGCAGGCCACCCGGCGATGGGATGCGCTGCTGATCCGGATGCCATCCGGCATACGGTATGAGCCGGGTGGTTCACGTGCCTTATACCGTCGAGCAGGACGAGACCGGCTGGTTCTGCGCACACACGTCCCTCCCGGGCGGCGGAGCCAACGGAGAGGGCCGGAGCCGAGGCGATCGAGGATCCGCGTACGGCGCTGGTAGGTTGATTCGCTGAGTTCGGCGCGCCGGACAGATGGCTTTCGAAACACCCCCAAAGCTATGCGACGTGCGTCATGTCATGTCACTGATGCGGCATGATGCAGGCATGGGGATCACCGTCGTGGACCGCGAGGTCTACTCGATGAGCGAGGCTGCTCGTGTCCTCGGCGTGCGGACCGCGCGACTGCGCGGCTGGATCGACGGCTACTCCCGTGGTGGCTCGGACTACGAGCCGGTCATCCGGCCCGAGCGGACTGGCGAAGATGCCGTGACCTGGGGAGAGTTCGTCGAAGCCGGCTATCTCCGTGAGTACCGGATACGCCACAGGGTCTCCCTCCAACGTCTCCGCCCCGTCGTGCAGCTCCTGCGGGAGCGCCTCGGCGTTCCTTATCCCCTCGCCCACGCCAAACCGTATGTCGCGAACCGCGAGCTCGTCCTCGAGGTCCAGGACGAGACCGGTATCGATCGGGAGCTCGCGATGGTCGTCATCCGAAACGGCCAGCTCGTCCTTGCTCCCGGCGCGGCCGCGTTCGTGGAAAAGGTCGAGTTTGCCCCTGGTGACGGGGAAGTTCTCCGCGTCTACCCAGACGACAAGTCCAGCCCGGTCGTCATCGACCCCCTGCGTAGCTTCGGCGCACCTGTCGTCCACGGGATACGCACCGAGAACCTCTACGACCTGTTCGCGGCGGGGGACTCGGTCGCTGAGATCGCCAACGGCTATGACATCGCGGTCGCTGGTGTCGAGGCGGCGATCCGCTACGAGAGCCGGATCAACGGGCAGGAGACAGCAGCCTGAGCGGCAGGAACACCCCGGCCACACCGCGGTTCTTCGTTGATGAGAACATCCTGCCTCTCGGGAAGGCACTCGCTACCGTCCGCGGTGATGTTGCATTCCCCGGCCATCGCCATACCTGCATCCGGCGGGGTGATCTCGATGATGTGTGGCTTCCGATCGTCGGGGAGTCCGCTCCCTCCTGATCACTCGTGACAGGCGCATCCGCTATCGGCTGATCGAGAAACGCCTCCTGCGCGCCTACTCGGTCAAGGGGCTGTTTCTTACCCAGGCAGGGCATATGAACATGTGGGAGATCTTGAAAATGGTCATGCGGCACTGGGAGCAGATCGACGCGTTAGCCGAGGTCCCGGGTCCATGGGCGAAGTCCCTCACCCATGTCGGTATCAACGATCTTAAGTTGCCTGATTATTGAGGCGACCACGCTGGCCCGATGGAGCCGGGCCGGTATCGCGACTCGTCAGTGCCGAGCACGTGGCCAAGAGCGCCGCGATCTGGCCGACCTCGACCAGCGGGACGAGCCGCTCACTCACAGCCGCCGGCTTCATGTGTTCCATGGGCGAGTACTCGATCTCACCTTCGCTCATGAGCCAGACGAACCATTGCCGCGATGCCCGGTATATCTGGTTGGCATAGGCGTCGCCGCGTCACTCCGGACGGCGCGGCGTCGGGATGGTGCGGAACCAAATCATGGGCGGAATCAAGCGGTCAAGGCGACAAGCGATGAAGTACATCGCGTCGTACCGCTCCGCCAGCTCCAGCGCCGGACGGATCGCGCCAATGAGATTGCCAAGGTGCGGCTCACCGGTAGGCTTGATGCCAGATAAGAGCGCCCGGCAATAGGGGT
>NZ_CAKJTM010000204.1:0-3833 GCF_917627345.1 Protofrankia sp. CiP3
CGGCTTACCTCGCGACCAGGCCCAGTACTCCTCTGGGTGTGCGGATGCCACTGAGCGGAATGACCTACCGAGGTAGGGAGGTACGAACGCGTTCGATCGACCGCATCGCCCGGCACACCGGCCAGTTGGCGGAACGCCTCGACGATCCGATGGGACGCTGACGTCACCGGCTTGTCCGGCTTACCGGGTCACGCCTCGACACGCGGAGCCCGCCACCAGAGGTGCATCCATCCGCATCGTCGTCCGTGTCGTGGTTGGAAGAGGAACCCGTAGTACTGGTACTCGCTCAATGCCCACCCGGCCGGCCGCCGCTGGGAAACGGCGCCGCGCGGAAACCCGAGTCGTCGCCCTGGTGAAAGAACAGATGCCCGGTCAGCGCGTCGTCATCACCCAACACGGCCCAGCCACGCCCACAGACCTCGTCGCCCTCATCGTTGCCCTGCCAGCTGAACTCCACGAACGGCCGGCCGTCGCGCTTACTGGTACGGCAGTCCATCCACCCGCGCACGGCGATGAACCCGAACTCGCCCGTGCCGTCCTCGGTCAGCTCGATGAACCCAGGGCCGACAAGGTCGATCACATCCTGATTCCATAGATCCATCTCCACGATCCGCCACCGCCCCGCGAGAACTGGCATCCCGTCCTCCTCATTGCATTCCGATTACCCGTAGGATCTCTGCCACGACCGCTGCGGCACGACCGACAGCGGTCACGGTCTACTGGTCACCAGCGGGCATCCTCAAGGCCGTCACTGGACATGATCTTGCGACCGCCGGCACGCCTCCCACTCGAAAACACAGCGCCTTGTCGCGCATGAACCCGAAGTAGAACACCAATACGACGACGCCGCCTACGATGACGGTCACCAGACGGGTCGCGGTGCCCGAAACTCCAGATCCGCGGAACATTTGTTCGATCTGGTAGATGAGGTAGTGGTCGGCGCGGTCACCGGAGAGGGCTCGGATGGCGACTGCTCGGACAGTGATTTCAGGGCCAGTAGTCAAGATCAATTGATTCGGATGCCGGTACGCAAAGTCTACTCCGTGCCCTGGTCAAGACATTGATCATATCAGTGGCTGATCACTCTTTCGGATGTTCCTCCACGTTTACCCCGGTGAGTTGTCACCTGAAGTCGGCGTCGGCTTTCTTCGCGGCGGACGACCGTCAACGCCGGTAGTCCACGACTATATCGACCAGAACAAGGAGAAATTCGGGGTCGAGCCGACCGAGCACGGGCACACAAGGCCGCTCCTCGAATGGCGGGTCTCCTGCCAGTGCTTCAGGCCCGCAGGAGGGTTACGGCGCAGCCAGCCGGCGTTGTGGCGGTGTCGAACTGGGTGCGTTCGGTGATGTCCGCGATGCCTGGGCGGCGGTCGAAGAGGATGAGGGTCCCAGCGTCGAGGCCGAGGCGGTCGAGGTAGCGGTCGAGCTGGGTCAGGCCCTGGCACAGCGGGTTTGCCTTGCCTGGGTGCCAGACCTTGAGCTCGAGGGCCTCGCGCTGCCAGCGGCGTTTGCCGTCCTGATCGGTGTAGGGCCAGCGCACGAGCAGGTCGATCCGCCCGGCGCCGACGCCGTACTCGCGTTCCACATAGCCGCCACCGTTGACGACGCGTTGGAGAAATCCCATGAGGACGAGCTGCGGGGCGACTTCGTGGTAGTGCTCGGTCGACGTGAGAACGTCGCCGTGTTCGATCCAGAACTCGGCGAACTCCCGCAGCAGCAGCTGGAAGTCAAAACGGCCATCTGACCGGACGAAGCTGCGGGGGTCGGCGACGACGTTGGCCTCGACCTGTGAGGTCAGGACCCGGACGATGACCTCACGGTAGATCGGGTTGGCGATCCGCACCGGATTCTTCGGGGCGATGAGGCCGAGGTCGCGGGTGTAGGCGAGGTCGTCGTCATAGGGATCGAGCTGGATGAGGTCACCGGCCAGCAGTGGCTGCACGATCCGGCGGACCCGGGGCTCGGCGAGCCGGGCCGCCAGGGAGTCCAGGTGGGTTGCGCGAGCAAGGATCAGTCGTTCCTTGGCCTGCTCCAGGTGGTCGACCGTGATCGGCGCCGAGGCCGGCACCGCCAGCTTCACGACGATCTCACGCGCGAGTGCGTTGACCAGCCACGGCTGACCGGCGGTCAGTTCGTAGGCCCGCCCCACCGCCGCAGGGGTGAACTCCTGCCCGGTGTCCGCAGTGTACTGGCCGTAGAGCTCGGCGACCTCATCCGGGGCGAAGTCCCCCAGTCGTAGCGACTCCAGTTTGATGTTGAAAGGACTGGACGTCCCCAACCGAGACGGGTCGCCACCCGCCGCGGCTCCGGGGTCCCGCGGAATCGCGAAGCGATTGCGGGGGTGGCAGTCGCGGACGTCGCGTAGACCGCACAGCGCGACCGACGCCGGGAACTGGCTGGGGCGACCACGGTAGCCGTTGCGCAACTGGCTGAGGACGCTGAGCAGGCTCTGCCCCCGCAGCGCGTCGATCTCGTCAAAGAACAGCACCAGCGGTCGTGGGCAGACCCGCGCCCACGCGCGCAGCGCCGTACCCAGCAGGGTCTCGTCCGGGGCGTCGGGCCATTGCGGCGGGCGCAACTCCGTCGGGAGCGCGTCCTCGGCGGCCTCGCGGATCACCTGAAGAATGCCCCGCGCCGCGCGGCCGTAGTCGTCGCGCGCAGCCCGGCCGACCTCGCAGGAGAACAGCACCGCCGCGTACCGCTCCCGGGCGGTCAGCTCGTCCGCGAGTGCCTGCAGCGTCGTCGTCTTCCCCGTCTGCCGCGGCGCGTGCACGACGAAGTAGCCCTCCTGGTCGACGAGACCGGGCACCTCCGGCAAGCGCGACGACGCCGGGATCATATAGTCGATCCCCGGGCGGCACGGACCAGCCGTCTGGAACCGGCGACTCACCGATCGTCACCTCCTCCACTCCCCGAAATCGTTTCGCGATTCCGCGGGTCCCCGAGGACCAGCCAGTAGGGAAACGCTCCGTCCACCACCCTACGCATCAGACACTTGGAGATCGACGATCTCAGCCCAGGCCGCCCAGGCGGCCGACCACGCTCACCGCCGCCCACGGGCCAACGGCACCCTGGTCAAGCTTCCTGTCGCCGAGGACTCGGCGCTGCTGCCGTCGCTACCGTCAAGGCTCGAGCAAAAGGTGGAATCAAGCGGTCAAGGCGACACATGCCTTTCCAGTAGATCGTTGAACACTTCTACCGGCTTGCGCCAGCCCAACGTCTCACGAGGCCTGCCATTCAGCTCTGCGGCCACGACGGCTACTGGTAGTGGTAGCGACAGGAGATGATGGTGATCTGGCTGGGCTCAATTGCGTAGACCAGTCGATGTTCGTCGTCGATCCGGCGTGACCGTAGCCCGGCCAGGTTGTTGCGCAACAGCTCGGGCTTACCGATCCCCGGCCCCTCGGGATCGCGTTTGATGTCTGCGATCAACGCGTTGATCCGCTTGAGTGTCTTGCGGTCCTGGTTCTGCCAGTAAAGGTAGTCCTCCCAGGCATGGTCGGTCCAGGTCAGTTTCACTCGTCAGGACTCAGCGGCCGCTCGACAGCTTCACCCGAGTGCCACTGTTCTACGCTCTCCATCAGCCGCCTGGCGTTGACGGGAGTGCGCAACAGGTAGTTGGTCTCGACGATCGAGTCCCAGTCCTCCTTGCTCACGAGGACAGCATTCCCACGCTTCGAGACGATCTCGACGGGGGTGTGATCGGCATTGACCTGCTCGATCAGCGGAAACAGGGTCTTACGCGCCTCGCTGGCGCTGATCGCCGCTACCATGCTGTCTCCCGATCCACCACCAAGCCAGTGTTGTACCAAATACGGTACAACACTGGG
>NZ_CAKJTM010000205.1:0-1256 GCF_917627345.1 Protofrankia sp. CiP3
CTGCCGGGGTTGCAGCGCAGGTCGGCGGCGACCTCGGTGACGCTGCGTTCGCCGTCGTGGTAGGCTGGCGGGCAGGGAATCTTGTAGGTCCAGCGGACCCAGCGGATCGCCGTGAGGTCGTAGGGCTGGCCTTCGCCGGTGGTCAGGCCGCGGGCGGCGAGCAGGGCGACGAGGTCGTCGTTGCTCGTGGTCGGGCCGAGTTTGCGGATCAGTGCGAGGACGTCGGCGGGGGTCTTGCGCGTCGCGGCGGCGTTCGGCGGGCGGGTCAGTCTGATCTGGTCGGTCGCGCCGGTGTGCCAGCGGATCCCGATCGTTGCCGTGTCCCAGTCGGTGCCGGGCAGCAGCGTGACGTCGGAGATCAGGGTGCGCAGCAGCCGTTTGCGGTCGCGGTCGCTGGTCGTCTCGGCGTGCCAGAGGCCGGGCAGGTCGGCGGCGAGGGTGCGCAAGGTGTCCTGGTCGGGTGGCGGGGGCAGCGTGTCCCGGGCCGCTGTCAGGGCGGCGTCGGCGTCGGCGAGCGCAGCGAGCGTGGCCTCCCAGCGGTTTTCCAGGCTGCGTGCCACCAGGCGGTTGTCCGGCTCGGCGGCGTGGAACGCCCGCTCGGCCCGGTCCGCGTCGTAGCGGGCCCGCTCGGCGGCGAGCTCCGCCGCCCGGATCGAGCGGTGGCGGCGGTCGGTGATCTCACCGGCGGCGTCCAGCGCGACCGCGATCTGGGCGGGGGTGACCGCGTCGAGCAGCGCGCAGGCGACCGCGGCGTCCACAGCGGCGGCCTGGATCGACCGGCAGGTCCGGGTGTGCTCGGCCTGGCGCCGCGACAGGCACTCGTAGGCCCCGGCGCCGTTCTGGTGGTACCGGGTGCCCATCGCCCGCCCGCAGCTGCCGCAGTAGATGATGCCCTGGCAGAGCGCGAGCCCTTCCCGGGGCGGCCGGGCGCCGGCGTTCGTCGTGTTCGCCGCGAGCTTCGCCTCGATCGCCAGATAGTCCGCCCAGGTGATGTAGCCGGGATGATGGTCGGGGATGACGATCGGCCATTTTTCGCGGGGCAGCCGGACGGTGTGCGCGTGCACCGTGCCGTCCGGGTCCACCTTCGTGCGGGACGTGTAGCGGCCGAAGACGTAGACGCCGGCGTAGGCCGGGTTCTTGAGCACCGAGCTGGCCCGGGCGTGGGTGAGCGGACCCCAGCGCAGCTGGCCGGCCCACGCCCCGCCGAAGGCGCGCAGCGGGAACCGCCGCCCCGTGAACGTGGTCATCACCCCGAA
>NZ_CAKJTM010000205.1:1548-4116 GCF_917627345.1 Protofrankia sp. CiP3
GCCCTGGACCTCCTCGTCCGGGTCGATGACTTGGGCGCCCTCGTCGTCGTAGATGTAGCCGACCGGCAGCGGGGTGCGCAGCTCGCCGCGCTCCGCTGCCGCGCGCTTCGCCGCCTGCAGCCGGCCGGCCATGATGTGCAGCTCCGCCGACGCCATCGTCGATTTCAGCCCGAGCAGCAGCCGGTCGTTGAAGTCCGACAGGTCGTAGACCCCATCCGCGTCGATGAGCAACGTGTCCGTCAGCCGGGCCAGCTCCGCCAGCCGCGCCAGGTCCGCGTTCGAGCGGCCCAGCCGGGAGATCTCCAACCCGAAGACCGCTCCGACCTCGCCCAGGCACAGCCGGGTCATCAGATGGCGATACCCCTCCCGGCCCCGGGTCGAGGCACCCGAGACCCCCAGATCCGTGTCGATCACCTCGATATCCGTCGTCGACCAGCCCAGCGCCACCGCCGTGTCCCGCAACGCGTACTGCCGCAGCGTCGACTCGGTGTGCTCCCGTACCTGCATCAGCGTCGACTGGCGCAGGTAGACCAGCGCCACCCGCCGCCGATGCGATGTTGTGATCTTGTGTTCGCCGTTCACTGTTCGCTCCCCACGCGCTGGCCGTCATGTTCGCCACCACCGCCACCGCCTCGCGGTAGGCAGGTCCGGACAGAACGGCCACGGCCATCGCTCAGGTCAGCTCCCGGCGCGCGAGCAGCTCGACGTTGATCGCCGAGATCTCCGCCAGCGCCGCCTCGACCTCGACGCAGCGGTCGAGGTACCGCCGCACGACCGCGACCAGACGCGCCGGGACGTAGCGCAGCCGGCCCCGCCCGATCTGGCGCGGGCTGAAGTACGCATACGGCCCATGCCCGTCCCCGGCCGTGCAGGCGCAGCCCGGTCTGCCGCACCGGCGATGCTGCTCGACGAGCGAGCCGGCCAGCACCCGCTGCGGATCGCCGATCGCCTCGGCCAGTGCCCGTCGTCGCGCAAGAAGATCCTCCGTGCTCGTTGTGCCCAGATCCGCCGGAATCTTGGGTGGATTCATCACACAAGAGAATGGCACTGCTACTCACCGCCATCAACGACCTTGAGGGCGCGTGTCACCGCGCCGAGCGCCGCCAGCCCGTCGACCGACAGCCGGCCCTGCTCCGCGCCTGAACCGCGGTCCGTCCACGCCGCCGGCAACGTGACCTGACCCGAACCCGGCCGAACACAGACGAACAACATCTCACCCGCCCACCGCTTGCTGAACAGGACATCCAGGCACTGACCGCTCAGCGCGTGAAACGGATGGACAACAACGAGAGAATCCGAAACGAGAGATTTCGAAGATCGACTGTCAGATTCGGCTGTATGCCGTGACCGTCGGAATTCCGAGAACCCTCGTCCCGCCTTTCTTGGGTATCTCCACCGCCCGGACCGGCCCGGGAAAATAGCTCCCCGACGACATGCGGTTCCACAGCCGGTAGAGGTTATCCTGCAACCTCTCCTCGAACTGCTCGACCGTCACGCCGTCGGCCCCGGCCGCCCCGCCGTTACTCTTCACCTTCAACCACGCATCCCACACCAGCTGCTTGGGGATGTCATGCGTCTTGCCCTGCACACTCGGCTCACTCATGCGACTCCTTCCTTTCGGTTGATCGCATCAAGCTGCCTGGACAGCCCCGCCCCTTCGCTCCCCACCCCACTGCGATACGCGGGAGGATCACAGCTACTACGGGCGAGTCCGCCAGCACGCCTCGCCTCGGTATTCCCCCTTACGGATTCTGCCGCTCGGAGTTTCCCTCTCGCCACGGGGCACGGGGCGGTATCGAGGCGTGCCTTCACACGTTCCACACGAGAGCCTGGACCGGGCTCATGCTGCCTGTATGCCGGACACCACCTGGGCAGTAAGCGGATATCCCCCAGATTTATCCCGAGACAAAGACCCGACCTCGGTTTTGATGTCACCTGATTAGCTTTCGACACGTCGACGGCAGAGGGCACGCGTGCCTCGCTCAGCGCAGAGGGATCACACCCATCGCTCATCTTCCCGATCCGCACCTGACGCGATCGAGTCGCGCCTTTTCCCACGACGCTCAGGACGACGGTCTTCAGCCTACGCCCCTCGTGGGTGGTTTGGAGCCTCCTTCCGCAAGGCGACTCCGGAGGGCCAGTCAACCTCCATCTCTCATGCAGCACCGCAGTCACGAGACTGCCATCCTTTCTTGCCTCGCTTCCGCGTTCGTGTTCACAAAGTCTTCAGCTAACGCACCTCGGGGTGGCTAGGCGCCTCCCCCCACAGGGCGGCGCCGGAGGGCCGCCGGCCCCTCCTACCAAGAAGGCACCGGTCCTCCATCGTCCGTGCAGCACGCACGTGTCAAGAAATTTGCCCGCCTCCCTTCAGGCGGCTCCTTTCTTCGCGCTTCAGGGCGCAATAGTGCCGCGTAATAAACAGATCTTGGATCTTATCCACTTCCATCGGTGGTCTCCAGCGGTCAGTGCACCGCCCGTCTCGTGCTGGGAGCAGGGGGCTCGGTAAGCTTGATCGCGATCGGATGGGCTCCTGAGGTGAGGATTCGGTGTCCACGCTGGGTCGTGAGC
>NZ_CAKJTM010000206.1:0-1114 GCF_917627345.1 Protofrankia sp. CiP3
GCCGACGGCCGGATGATCGAACGCCCCGTCCCGGGGGTCCGGGGCGGGGCGTTCGTGGGCGTGCTGTCGGTCTGGTCGGCAAGGTGACGCCGTCGTCGGCGTGCTGTCGCCGTGGTCGGCAGGGTGTCGTTAGTCGTCGGTGATCTCGGCGAGGGCAGCGCGGGCGGATTTCTCATCGACGATCGCGCGGCCGGTGGCGTAGGCGGCGACGAGGGCCTGGACCGCGAGGTTGTTCACAGCGCGGGGGTAGCCGCGGGCAGTCGTGTGAATCACGGTCATCGCGTCGTCGGAGAACAGGGTGTCGGACCGGCCAGCGAGGCTGGTGTGGTGGCGGATGTAGCTGGCGGTCTCCTCGGCGGTCATCGGGGGCATCGTGTAACGGATCGTGATGCGCTGCTCGAGTGCGGCGAGGACCGCCAGGCGCATGGTGCGGCGCAGGGTGGGCTGGCCGACGAGCAGGGTCGCGAGCGGGGAGCCGGAATCGATCGCGTTGTTCGTGAGCATGCGGACGGTCTCGAGCTGCTCGTAGCTGAGTAGGTGGGCCTCGTCCAGGACGAGGACGGGAGTGCGGCCGCGTTCGTCGCGGGCGGAGGCGAGTGCCGTGGTCGACTGGGCGATCAGCCGGGAGGACAGGTTCGTGGGTTGGGCGCCGAACGCGGTCACGATGGCCTCGTGCATACCGCGCACCCCGATGTGCGGGTTGCCCAGGTAGATCACGGTGTGGCGGGACGGGTCGAGGTCGGTGAGGACGGTGCGGACCGCGACGGTCTTGCCGGCGCCGACCTCACCGGTGACGATCCCGATGCCGCGCTCGGTGATGCACCAGGACAACCGGGCGACGGCCTGGTTGTGGGCGTCGTGGCGGTGCAGCATCCCGGGGGCGAGGTCGCGGCTGAACGGGGTGCGGGTGAAACCGTCGTGCGCACGCAGCTTTTCGATCATCAGAACGGTTCCTCCTCGAGGGGGAGGGTGAACGCGGCCGGGTCCGGGGCGCCCTCGCGTGCACGACAGCGAGTGGTGATCATGGTGGTGGCGAGGTTCCCGACGGTGACGGCGACGTGCAGGACGGTCTCGGCGATCAGGAGGTGGTCGTCGGTGCGGGCGGGGGTGAGCA
>NZ_CAKJTM010000206.1:1514-4103 GCF_917627345.1 Protofrankia sp. CiP3
ATCTCGGATGCGGCGCGGGAGAGCGCGAAGGCCTCGGCGAGCAGGTCGGGGTCGATGCCGCCGGTGACGTCGATAGCGCTCACTGGTGCACCCGCCTCGTGTCCGAACTCATGCGGTGTCCTTCCTTTCCGGGCCGGTGGGGCCGGAGTGGGTCGGGGTGCCGGCGAGCGCCGCATAGTTGATCTTTTGGGTGAGGGTGGTGGTGTGGCGTTCCTGGACGAGGGCGAGGTAGTCGATCTGTGTGGGTCGGGTCGGTTCGGTCGGGGTTTCCGGGCGGGCCTTGGGATGGCTGTGCCGGGTGATCTCGAACGGGGTCGCGGTGCCGATGTCGGTGGTGCCCAGGCGCAGCGCGATGGTGGTCAGGTCGAACGGGTCGAAGACGCACTCGACGCGCTGGCCGGTGAGCCCCGCGGGGACCTGGTAGCGGTTGGCGTGCAGACAGATCAGGCCGGTGCGGGACACCGTGCGCCGGGTTGACCAGCGGAACGCCTCGGCGAGTGCGTCGGGGGCGGCATGGTGGAACGGGCCGCCGGTCTGCCAGCGGGCCAGCGGCGCGGCGCCGGTCTCGGTATGGACCTGGCGGTGGTACTGCGCTTCGACCCAGGCCTGGAACGTGCTGTTGAGGTCGGCCAGGCTGGTCACGGGGCTGGCGGTCCCGGCCGGGGTGGTCTCGTCGGCGATCTCGACGAGGAACTGGCCTCGTACTGTTTGGAAGAAACGTTCTATCTTGCCGCGTCCTTCGGGCCGGTGCGGGGTGGAGTGAGCCAGCCGGATCCCGAGCCGGGCGCAGGCACGCAGCAGCCAGGCATCGGAGAACGCCGACCCGTTGTCCACGTAGATCTTGGAGGGGATGCCGCGGGCGGCGAGCGCGGGACGCAGCGCGGCGGCGAGCCGGACGGTGTCCTCGGCGTAGCCGAACCGGTAGCCGACGACCGCGCGGGAGTAGTCGTCGATGAACGCGAACAGGTAGGTCTTCCGCCCGGCGATCTTCGGGCCGTGGAGGGCGTCGCCCGTCCACAGATCATTAGGGGCCGCCGCCTGGAACGGGGAGAAGACGTCCCGGCCGGCGGTCGCCGCGGCGAGCTGGCGGGTCCCGATGCCGGTGCGGGTGAAGAAACGCTGCAGCGTGCGCTCGGTCGGGGACCAGCCGTTGGTAGCCACCAGGATCCGGCGGACCTGCGCGGCGGTGCGCTCGGGCCGCTCGCGTTTCCAAGCGCCCGCGAGCGCGAGGACCTCCGCCGGTGTGCGCGGCCCGGCCTGGCGCGGGCAGGGCACCAGCGCGTCGAACCCGCCCGTCTTCCAGCTCTTGACCCATCTGTCCAGGGTCCAGCGGGTCACCCGTACCGGCCGGCCGTCCGGGTCGAGGTGCTCGCGGGCGGCGAGCTCGCGGGCCAGCGCCCCGCGCTGCCTGGTTGTCAACGCATCATCGGCAAGATCGCGTATGAGCATGTAGCGGAACAGGCCGATCTCCCTGGCCCGTTCGCGCCGGGCCGCCTCGTCGTCGTCCTGCGAGGACATCGCCACCACCTCCGGAAAGACCCCGCGACCGAAGTGATCACGGTTGTCCTCAGGCTGGCGGCAGGGAGGCCGGCTGCCCAGGGGCGCACCCATGTTGATCGATGATCACAACGTGAACGTGATCATCCAGGTGGGAGACGGAGAGAGCAGCTGGCCGTTCGTCACCCCGACCGCGGCCGCCCACGGCGACACTGTGCCGAGCAGCGGCCACCGCGCCCCGGCCACCACCGCCGCCCCGGCGATCGCCGCGAGCGCGTCGGCGAGCGGCGAACCCGCCGGCGCTGGTGCCACCGCGTCGACGCCGACGTCGACGAGCAAGCCGGTGAACACCCGGCGCACGTCGCCGGCCCGGCCGGCGAACCGGCGCAGCCAGCCACGCACCGTCGAGTGCGGTCGCCCGAGCCGGCGCGCGACCGACCGTGCGCCGAGCCCGCCGGCCGCCGCGACCAGCGCCGTCCAGATCACCGCTGCCACGTCCGCGCGGCGTGCCAGCGCCACGACCGGCAGCAGCACGTGCGTGTGTCCGCAGCCCGTGCAGCGCGCCCGCCGAGGCTGGAGCCACAGCGTCGCGAAGCCGAGATCCCGCACCGGCCGCCGCGTCGACCAGCCCCAGCCGCCGAGCATCCCGCCGCAGTCCGGGCAAGCCAGCTCGCCCGCCCGTAGCTGCCGCTCGACCAAACCCCGGTCGGTATTTACCGTGAGCATCGCGCCCTCCAGGCGCCTCACGGCCCTTCCCTGGGTTTCCCGCCAAGGATTTTTACGGGGAAGGGCCGTTCGTATGTCCCGACGCCGCTCACGGTGACGCCGTTGACAAACCGGACACCCATCCCACAGCCACAAGACAGACATCACTGTCCGTGACCCATCCGCTGTCGCTCTTGGGTCGTCGCTGCCTGACGCCTGTCGCGCACCCGTCCGGGGCCATCACGGGGGAAGATTCAGAAAGACTGTTCGTCGGCACGGTGTCGTCGCCAATGACCCCGCATCTCAACACAACGCCAGCCCACCGCCATCGGCACCGTCAATGACGCCACGGGACGGATCGTCGGCATCGTCGATGTCGTCCAACAC
>NZ_CAKJTM010000207.1:0-463 GCF_917627345.1 Protofrankia sp. CiP3
AACGCAGTTGGCAACTAGCCCTCCGATCACTCTCCGTGTCGGAGTTCGCGGACGGACCGTCGTCAGCTGAGAGACGCTGGCGAAGCGGTATCCGATGACGAATTGTGATCTTCTCCGGGCCGATAAGCACGTCCTTGACGAGCAGGCGCAATACACGTCGACGATCGGCGATCTCCGCGCTCTTCGTGTTCTCGCTGAGCTGGGAAAGGAAGCAATCAAGATCGGATGCGAGAGCGAGATAAAGATCACGGTCAGCGATCTGACTCTCCAGCGCGTCGAGCTGGCCGCGCAGGTTCGCTTCCCGAGTCCGCAGCTCCGGCATTCTTCCACGGAGCTCATCGATGGTCACGAGCTGCTCCTGGAATGCCCCGATCATACGGCTGATCGCGGAGGTGGCCTTCGTGAGCGCGAGCTCTACCTGTTCGCGCTGCCGCATGGCCGGGTCCGCGTTCCTGGCTAGACG
>NZ_CAKJTM010000207.1:575-960 GCF_917627345.1 Protofrankia sp. CiP3
TAGCCGGCTGTCGATCTCATCCTGGATCAGCCTCGGATCGGTGATCAGTTTGGTTATGTGCTCCCACACGACGTCGTCGATGTAGTCGGCGCGAACCGGCTTGTTCTGGCAGACCCGGCCGTTCTCATATCGGTAGTCATCGGACCCGAGGCAACGGTAGTAGTAGATCTTCTTACTTGACGTTCGCGTGGAGGTGCGGTAATAGCCGTAACCGCACGCCGCACACGCCGCGAGACCCTGGAGAAGCGAGGGCGTGGTCTTCATATTACGGGTCGCGAATCGCTTGTTATCCTCGAGCCGCGCCGCGACCCGCTCAAAGATCTCCTCGCTCACAAGGGCCGGAACAGCGATCTCGACCCATTCGTCACGCGGCCGGTCGACAGTT
>NZ_CAKJTM010000207.1:1375-3333 GCF_917627345.1 Protofrankia sp. CiP3
TGCCCGCCGGTTCAGACCAGCCGGCGTGCTATGGTCGGTCATCGTCTTTCCGAAGACAGCCTTCCCCACGTACGCGGGATTACGCAACATTCCCCAGATCACCGACCGGTCCCAGCGGTTCTTGCCGGTACGCGTCGGGTGTAGTTCCCATGGAGTGAGCCGGTTGGCGTGATGATCTTTGAGTTTTGGGGTGCTGTTGATCAATAAGAAGGCTCCTTCTCGTTACGGTCGCGGGTGTCTACTCCACGGTCCGTCAACGAAAAGGAGCCTCGGTGACAGCGTACGAGAGGTTGGCGCGGCTCGCCGAGAGTGGCCACTTCGAGGAGACGCTGGCGCGGTGCGCGGACCTCGTGGAGGCGATGGAGTCCACCCGGACCGGCGGGCTGACCCACGACGCGCTCGAAGACGTCATCGAGGGCCGGCTGCGTACGATCGGCCACGGCGCGATCGCAGACCACCTGGCGCTGCGCGCGCTGCGGGAGCAGCCGGTCTCGCCCCGGCCGGTCGGGGCCGACGAGATCCCGCGGACCCGGCTGGAACACGGCCACGACACGGTCCTGACCAGCCTCTTCGGGGATGTCACGGTGGTCAGGAAGGCCTACCGGGCCCCGGGGGTGCGCAATCTCTACCCGGCCGACCGAGACCTGAACCTGCCGGACGGGCAGTACTCGCACGGCCTGCGCCGTCGGATCGTGCGCGCGGTGGCGATCAGCCCGTACGACGAGGCGATCGACGCGGTGGAACGCGACACCGGGGTCCGGGTCGGTAAGCGCCAGGCTGTGCAGGCCGTCGAGCGCGCGGCGATGGACCTCGAGGCGTTCTACGCCCTGCCGCCCGACGAACGTCTGCCACCCGACGACCGCGACGCCACCGCGACGACCATCATGGGCGAGGAGGATCGCGCTCTCGGCGAGGGTGCGGACCAGCAGCAGGCGGACGGCGACGCACCGGAGCGGGGGCTTCTCGTGCTGCAGGCCGACGGAAAGGGCATCCCGATGCGGCCCGACGGGCTGCGCGCCCAGGCCGCGAAAGCCGCCGCCGAAGCGAAGGCCACCGACCGGCGCCGCACCGGACTCGCGTCGGCGGAGAAAACCGGCCGCACGCGCATGGCCGAGGTCACCACCGTCTACCGGATCGCCCGCGCCCCGCGCACGATCGACGACGTCGTGCCCGCCCCGGGACGCCGCGACACCGCCGAGGCCGCCGCCGCCCGCGCGGCGAAGCGCCGCGCGGCCCCCCGCCCGGTCGACCGCTGGCTGTCGGCGTCCCTCGTCGACGACATCCCCACCGCGATCGCCACCATGTTCGACCAGGCCGAACTTCGCGATCATGGTCGCGAGCTGGACTGGGTGGCCCTCGTCGACGGGAACAACGCCCAGATCGCCGCGATCGAGGCCGAGGCGACCCGCCGCGACCTGACCCTGACCGTGATCGTCGACGTGATCCACGTGATCGGCTACCTGTGGAAGGCCGCCGCGGTGTTCTTCACCTGCGACGACCCCGACGACCCAGGCGGGAAGAACTGGCTGCGCGACCGGCTACGCGCCCTCCTCGCCGGCCGGGCCCGCGACGTCGCGACCGGGATCCGCCGCCGCGCGACCGGCGAGGCCCTGACCGGCACCGGGCGCCAGACCATCGACGAGGTCGCCCGCTACCTCGACGCGAAAGCTCCCTACCTCGACTACCCGACCGCGCTCGCCGAGGGTTACCCGATCGCGACCGGCGTGATGGAAGGGGCATGTAGGCACCTCGTGATGGACAGATTCGAGGTGGGTGGGGCGAGATGGGGACTCGAAGGCGCCGAAGCGGTCCTCGGACTGCGCGCCGTCATCACCAACGGCGACTTCGACGCCTACTGGCGGTTTCACCTCCGCCAGGAACTCCGCCGTAACCACGACAGCAAGTACGCAGAACCACACACACCGACCTGATCAACTCACTCTTGCGGAACTACACCC
>NZ_CAKJTM010000207.1:3912-4776 GCF_917627345.1 Protofrankia sp. CiP3
AACTCCTCCATCAGCAGCGCCTGGTAGGCGAACTTCCGCGCCAGCCGGTCCGGGGAATAGCACAGCACGACGTCAATCTGGACCGCGGCCACCAGATCCCGCAGCCGCTCCAGCGCCGGGCGCATCAGCGTCCCACCCGAATGGCCGTCATCCTCGAATACCCACTCCTCCGGCAGCGCCGCCCCCATCTCCCGGGCACGTTCACGCAGCGCCGCCGTCTGCGAAACGATGGTCTCGTTCTTCTTCTGCCGGTCCGACGATACCCGGGCATAAATCACCACTGTGGTCATGCGGCTCTCCTCCTTGCTGACTATTCTGGATCTTCAGGCGCCGCTGTGGAACCAGGACCCCATACGCGATCGACAGGTCCCGGGCGGCATGGCGATCAAATACATACTCCAGGGCGATCGTCCGGCTATTCATCCGGCGGACTTCCCGATCCAGCCGCGGCGAGGAAATCAGACAGAGCGCGGCTGACCAATGAAGAAATCGTCGCCCCACGCAGGCATGCATAGTCACGGATCCGCTCAGCCAACACGACTGGCAGCTTCACCGTGAAGACGACACTCGGCTCCGGAACGACCATCCGCCCACGCGACGACGCCACATCCACGTAACGCCGAGCCTGACGAAGCGACACCGCGAAACGTGCAGACAGCACAAGGGCGGCGTCCACAATCGGGACGCCGCCCTCCAGTAGCCGAGCCGCAGCGTTCACCCGCTCGGCGTACTCACCCGCACCCACACGACGACGATCACCCATAGGCAGATCACTACTACCGCCTGTGTCGCAAGGTCACGTCGACACGCCGGGGACGCTCCAGACGCCGGTAGCTCAACGTGACCTCGAACTCGAAGTTGCCA
>NZ_CAKJTM010000208.1:0-3594 GCF_917627345.1 Protofrankia sp. CiP3
AAACACTAGCGTGTGAGGGGATCGAACGGATCGTGGTGGAATCGACCTCGGACTATTGGCGGCCGTTTTTCTACCTGTTGGAAGCCCGCGGATTGAACGTGTGGCTGGTCAACGCGGCCGATGTCAAACAAGTACCAGGACGGCCCAAAACCGACAAACTCGACGCGGTCTGGCTGGCGAAACTCACCGAACGCGGCATGCTGCGCCCGTCGTTCGTCCCCCCGGCCGCGATCCGGCAGCTACGTGACTACACCCGGCTATCCGTGGACCTGACCCATGACCGGTCCCGGGTCCGGCAACGGATGGAGAAACTCCTGGAAGACGCCCTGATCAAACTCTCCACGGTAGCGACCGACATCTTCGGGGTCTCCGGCCGCGCGATGATCGAAGCCCTGATCGGCGGGGAACGCAACCCCGACCGGCTCGCCGGCCTAGCCAAAGGCCGGATGCGGGTCAAACACGCCGCCCTCGTCGAAGCGCTCACCGGCCGGTTCGACGACCACCACGCCTACCTCGCCCGGATCCTGCTCGACCAGCACGACGCGTTGACCACCCAGATCGACGGGCTCGCCGCCACGGTCGAAACAACACTCGCGGCGATCCCCGCCGCCAGCCCACCGGGCGCCGCGGCCAACCCGCCACCCGGAGCGGGTTGTGACCCCACCACCGGTGAGATCACTACCGTGTTGTCCGCGGTGGCCCGTCTGGATGAGATACCCGGTATCGCCACCCGCGGCGCCCAGATCATCCTCGCGGAAATCGGATGGGACATGACCCGGTTCCCCACCGCCGGGCACCTGGTCTCCTGGGCGAGATCATCCCCCCGCACGATCCAGTCCGGCGCGAAAAACCGCACGGGTAAAACCGGCAAGGGCAACCCCTACCTCAAAGGCGTCCTCGGGGAAATCGCGGCTGCCGCCGCGAAGACCGACACCTTCCTCGGGGAACGCTACCGGCGGCTGATCAAACGGCAAGGCAAACGCAAAGCCCTCGTCGCCGTCGCCCGCTCCATCCTCGTGATCGTCTGGCATCTGCTCGCCGACCCCCACGCCCGCTACCACGACCTCGGCGCCGACTACCACACCACCAGGATCAACAAAGACCGCAAGACCCGAAACCTCATCCACCAACTCGAAGCCCTCGGCCACACCGTCACCCTCAACCCGGCCGCCTGACCCACCCACCAACCCTCACCCACCGTCACCACCCAGCAGTCAAGGACACCGGGTGGGCGCCAGCCTGCCCGCGCTCACCTCAGTTTTTCCGGTCAGATCCGAGAGGGGAAGATCATCGGGGTGCCCGCCGTCGGAGCGAGCTCTCGGTAAGCGAACGTGACACCCGCGGCGGTGACGGTGCGGGTCGGGGCGTCCTGGTACGACGCGGTCGTACCGTTCTCGAGTCCTGCCTGGTTGTTCATGTCAGTCTCCGTGTTCGGGCCCTACCGCGATGCCAGTTCCGCGTCCCATTGCTCCTGCAAGCCGGGATACAGCGTGGTGAGATCGTCAGACAGTGACGCCTTGACCATCTGACTGGTCGCGTCGGCGAGAACCTCCTCGGCGCCGCTCGCAACGGCAGTCACGATCTGCTCGGCGACGGATTCGGGGCTGACCTTGTCGCCACTCACACCCGCGGCCATGTCCGTGTCGATGAACCCAGCGTGCACGGCGACGACGAGGGTTCCCTGCTGTCGAAGCTCGATGCGGAGCGCGTTCGTCAGCGACCACGCGGCCGACTTCGATGCGCCATAGGTCGCACCTTGCGGCATGGACACGAACGAGAGCACAGACAGCACGTTGACCAACGCGCCGCCGCCGTTCTCCCGCAAGATCGGCGCGAAGGCGCGCGCCATCCTGAGCGAGCCGAAGAAGTTCGTTTCCATCTCGGCTCGCGCGGCCTCGATGGCCCCTTCTCCCATCGAGGTCGAACTCCGAAGGATGCCGGCGTTGTTGACCACGATCGAGACATCACGACTCCGCCGCGCAGCTTCTGCGATCTGGTCGCCGTCCGTCACGTCGAGCCGAACCGGGATGATGCGGTCGTCGGCGATGCTGCCAGGATCACGAGCCGCGCCGTAGACGGTGGCGCCGGATGCGAGCAACGCCTCCGCGATCGCGGCGCCGAGCCCACGGTTGGCGCCGGTGACCAGCGCAACCGCACCTTCGATCCTCATGGGTGTTCCCTTCTTGTCACAGCCGTCTCCCTCGTTGGATAGCCACTCAGTGGCGTGATAGAATTCGCTTTGGGACACGCGTGGGCGCGGGACGTTCGCGTAATGGGTCAGTGGGTGAACCCCTCGAGCGCCGTGCGCTCGAGATCGGCGTACCCGGGTCCGGGCTCGACGGTCACCGTCCGAACACTGAGTGGTTCACCACAGTGCGAGCACACCGAACGGGCGTCGACTAGGCGCCCACACGTCGAATGGCGCATCCCCAGCGGTGGCCCGGCGGGCGCGGCCCATCGGTCCCCCCATTGGCGCATCGCGGTGAGCACGTGCCAGAGGTCGCGACCCTTGTCGGTGAGCAGATACTCGGAACGGGGCGGATTGTCCTGGTACGGCACGCGCTTGAACACGCCATGGTCGACCAGCGTCTTCAAGCGCTGGTTGAGGATGTTGCGGGAGATGCCCAGCCGCGCCTGGAAGTCGTCGAACCGGCGCACGCCCAGGAACGCATCGCGGACGATCAGCAGGCTCCACCACTCCCCAACGACCTCGAGGCACTGAGCCACTGAGCAGCGCATGTCCCCGAAACTGACGCGCTCCATACATGTGAGGGTAGCGGGTTGCATGATAGAACTCAACCCTTCTGCTCAAGCGATAGATTCGACACCGGACTCCGCGCAACCGCCGAGCGCGTTCATGCGGGCCGCCGGCCTCGCGCTCGACGACCTTCAGAGCGCACACGTCACCGGCTGGATCGGCCTCGGGGGGACACATCGGTGGCTGCGGGCGCCGTCATGTGGCCGCCCGGCCCGACGGGCTGTCCGCGGCGGCGGTGTCCTACGGGCCGGAGATCCGCGCGCTCGCCCTGTACTTCCTTGTGCGTCAGCACCTGCCGGTCGAGCGGACCCGAGAGGTGATCATCGAGCTGTGTGGGGTGGCGGTCTCGACGGGCTGGCTGCACTCGCTGCTGGCGCTCGGCGCGGATGCCGTGGACAAGCCGGTCGAGGCGATCGAGGAACGGATCGCCGCCGAACCGGTCGCCGGGTTCGACGAGACGCCGCTGAAGGTCGGCCCGAAGGGCGAGAAGCGCTACGTGCTGTCCGCGTCGACGACGTTGTTCACGCTGTTCACGCTGGGCCGGCGGGACAAGGCGAGCTTCCGGATGTTCCTGCTCGGCCGGATGCTCGGGGTCGTCGTCCACGATCGCTACTCCCTCTACGACAACGCTGAGTTCGACGGCTTCCTGCACCAACTGTGCGTCAGTCATTACGCGGACCTCCGTGTTACTCGTGTTTCGCACCTACGCGGCGGCTGCGGCGCAGGCCAGGGAGTAGTCCCGTAATAGATCGGGGTCCACGTGACCTGGGCGAACCGCGGTAAATCTGGCCGCGATCAAGGTTCGGCGCAGCTTGACGAGCATGTCTTCGAAGGAC
>NZ_CAKJTM010000209.1:0-3569 GCF_917627345.1 Protofrankia sp. CiP3
TACTCCTGCGTGTACTTCCGGAGTGTTGACCCCATGGCGCTCTTTCCTCTCGGACAGTGGACTTCAGGTCAGCTGTCCACGGCGACCCCGAGTACGCGCTCGCCCAGCCGGCCTGACCTATCGCTGGTAGCCGTCGTGTCCGGCCGGATGCGACGGCTACCAGCGTCCCTGTGATGCGGGGGATTATTTGCCGCCGATATCGAGCGATGAGCGGGCGGCGTCGATCTCGGCGGTGAGGACCTGGCGGAGTTCTGGTGCGTGTTGGGTGACGACGGCCCAGACGATGTCGTCGTTGACTGTCAGGTAATCGTGTGCGACGCGGTTGCGCATGCCTCTGATGACGCTCCACGGCACATCGGGGTGGGCCTGGAGCCAGGGTTCACCGAGACGCTCCAGATCGATTGTGAGGCGAATGATGCTGTATTGACAGGCTCGCGCGACCGCGATATCCGAGTCGTAGGCCGCGCGACCGCGTGCTGCCAGATGCGCTATCTCGGTCAGGGTGGCGTCGAGGTAGAGCAGGTATTCCGCGGTGCGTTCCCCCATCAGGCGGCGAAATCGAATGGGTGGCGGTGACGGTCGACACTTCGGCGAAACAGATCGTTGGACTCCATCTCCGTAGTGGTCACGATGTCGACCTTGCAGCTGAGGAGCGCTGAAAGATCCTCGATGAGGCTGAAAATATCCACCACCGAAGCGCCTGATGTGAGTTCGACCAGCAGGTCGAGGTCGGAGTCGGGCCGGTCGTCGCCGCGGGCGACGGAGCCGAAGACCCAGGCTCGGGTGATGGGGTAACGAGCGAAAGCTTCCGCGATGTCTGTGCGGTACCGCTCCAACAGCTGGGAGGGCCGAATCGTGTTGACCAGGCGTGTCTCGAGGTGGAAGCCTGCGGCGTCCAGGAGCCGTTCGAGCATCGCGACCGAAGGCTGCCGCCGACCGGACTCGATCATCCCCACGGTTGACTGCGGTACGTTGGCTGCACGCGCGAGCTCCCGCTGCGACATGCCTCGCCTGCCTCGCGCCGTGGACACCAGCTTCGCCGCCGTGGACTGCACGTCAGCGTCCGCACTACTGCGGGTCGATCCCATACCGTCAATGATAGCGAATCCGCTAGCGCCCCGCGGGGTAGTGGGTGCCGCTCGCTGCCCCGCGGCCGACCATGCCCGTCGGTACGGCGAGGGTACCGGGCCGACATACCTGCATGAGTGTGGCGTCAACCCGCGTGTTGCTGGACATCCTGACATTTCGGGTGGCGAGGGGGCTGGGAGCGGATGCGGGTCGGTTACGTCAGGGTGAGCTGCGCCGACCAGAACACCGTGCGTCAGCTCGACGGGGTCGAGGTCGAGCGGCTGTTCACGGACAAGGCGTCCGGGAAGGATGCCGATCGGCCGAAGCTCGACGAGATGCTCGCGTTCGTCCGCGAGGGCGACACCGTGCTCGTGCACTCGATGGACCGGCTCGCGCGTAATCTCGACGATCTGCGCCGCCTTGTGCGGACCCTCACGGCTAAGGGGTGCGGGTCGAGTTCGTCAAGGAGGGCCTGACCTTCACCGGCGAGGACTCGCCGATGGCGACCCTGCTGCTCTCCGTCATGGGCGCGTTCGCCGAGTTCGAGCGCGCCCTGATCCTCGAGCGCCAGCGCGAGGGCATCGCCGCTGCCAAGCAGCGCGGCGCCTACACCGGACGCAAACCCGCCCTGACCCCGGGCCAGGCCCGGGAGCTGGTCGCGCGTGCCGCCGCCGGCGAGCGGAAGTCCGACCTGGCTCGGGAGTTCGGCGTCAGCCGCGAGACGGTGTACAGCTACCTGCGCACCACCACCGCGGCTGCCACCAGCTGAGCCGACTCGGCGCGACTGGCCGGAGGCTCAGGGGCCTTCGATGCCGACGACCGTTTCCGAAGGGGTCGGTGACCTGGCAGATCCGCCGGCCCTCGGTCACCGTCAGCGGACCTCGGTGGTGGGTGCAGCCGGCGGCGAGCAGCCGGGCGTGGGCGGCGTCCAGGTTGGCGACGGCCCACTACACCCCGTTCTCCGCACATGCCGCATCGCTGCTGGTCAGGGCGTTGCAACGGTCGCCGCTCTCGGTGATCGCCGCAGGTCAGCGTGGGTGATGTGCGGAAGACAGGCTACACGACCGGGGATCCGGCCGCGCGGGTTGCGCTCGTCGTCGGCCTGGTGGAACCCGAACTCGACGCCCGCGACGGTCAGCCAGGCGTACGCCGATGTCCCGTCCACGTCGAGGTGGACCTCGCCGGTCACGGGATGGGCTCGGCGAGGAACGCGGCGATGGTGTCGAGGCCGGGGCGGTAGCCGGGGGCGCTGCGTCACTCGATCGCCGCGACGAACTTGCCATATTGGAAAGCGTGTCTCATACTTTCCAATATGGCAAGCTCAGAGCGCCCAATCGCCCCGTCCGAGGCCCAGGCCGCGATAGCGGATGCCGAGTCCGCCCGCACACGGCTGGCGAGCAGCCTGCGGCTGCCGTCCTACTTCTACAGTTCGATCGGTGCGGCCATCGCCGTCCAGATCGGCACCGGCGCAACAGGTGTCGCTGACCAGGAGACCGGGGGGATGCTGATGCTGGCCGGCGGCGCCCTGGTCTTCGTCCTGGTCGCGGCCGTCCAGTTGGCACGATTCCGCCGGATCAACGGCGCATGGCTTGGCGGCCTGGCCAGCCAGGTGCTCCTCGGGACGGCGGGTCTGGCATCCATCACGTATGTCGCGGCCTTCGCGCTGGCGACCTGGGCGGCCCTCGCGGGCGCAGGGTGGCTCACGCCGATCGCCGCGGTGGCCGGTGGTGCCGCCTACGCCTGGGCCGGGCGGCGTTGGTGGCACAGCTACCAGGGCGCGCCGGCCGAGCACAGCCGCGGTGAGCAGACCGTCGTCCTGGTCGCCGCGGCTGTGCTTGCTCTGGTGTTCCTGGCCGCTCTCGTGGCCCTGCGGTGATGGCAGAACTCGACCCGATTCTGCAGGCCCCAGTCCGGCTCAAACTGATGACAATGCTCACTGCCGTGTCCGAGGCCGAGTTCGCCAAGCTGCGCGAAAACCTCGCGGTGAGCGACTCGGTGCTATCCAAGCACGTGAGCGCGCTGGCGGCGGATGAGTATGTGCGCAGCCGAAAAGGCATGCACGCCGGGCGGCGAACCACCTGGATCTCACTGACCCCGGCGGGGCGCGCCGCCCTCAGGGCGCACGTGGCGGCCCTGCGCGAACTGATCGCCGGCGTGGAGTGAACAGGTCAGCCACGTCGAGGTAGCGAATCTCAGGCAGTGCCGAGGCTACTTCGTCACCGACGGCCAATCCAGGATCAGATCGTAGGACGGGATGGTGAGGACGTGGCGAAGTGCCGGCCAGGGCCACGGCGGCGCGCCGCAGATACCCTCGCCGCGGCGAACCCGCCGCTGGTGCGCGCCAGACCACCCCGGGCCTAGGGCTGGGGCGGTAGCCGGGGAGTAGCGGTGGAACGGTCAGTGGCGTAGCAGCCTGTGGATAGTCGGGCTGCCGCCACTGGCCGTTCGGATGCCATAACTAGTGCAGCGCCTCAGTAGTTCCTTGCCGGTTGGCGCCCGGG
>NZ_CAKJTM010000210.1:0-3521 GCF_917627345.1 Protofrankia sp. CiP3
TTGAAAAGGCTCAATCATGTCGCGCGTCCAGAGAGCAAAGTCGAACTGCAACTGCCGCGGGTCATTGCCCACGATGAGCCGCAAAAGAATATCAATCTGCTCCTTGGTCAGCTTTGGTTGGGGGCCAGGTGACTGCTTCACCTTGAGTGCTTCCTGCCCCCCTTCACGTCGGATCTTGAGCCATCCAAAGAATGTCGACCGGCCAATTTCAAACGCATGGCACACCTGATCCACGGCCATGCCACGGTCATATGCACTCAACGCCAGCACTCGGATATCTTCTAGGGTTCGCCGCGGGATTCGGGAGCCTGATTCATTGGCCATGTCAACAGTATATTGGAAATATGCCAAGAAGTCCAGTATTTAGATTTCTCCTTAGTAGTTGTCTGGGGCAATCAAATTTATGCTGGGTGGGGGAGTTCCATATGCCTGGCGTGACGTACCATGAGGCCCCGGACGCCACCGACCACTGATACACCGAGCGCGGCATGCGGGGACGAAACGCGGCCGTGTCAGGAGGATCCGCTGATGCCCGCCGCCGCACCCGCGTTCCGCACGTACGTGGAGGAGAGCCTCAACGTCCTCGCTGCCCGGCCTGAGCGAGAGGTTCTGGTGCACGGCCGCCGCCGCGTCACCGCCGGAGCCTTCAGTGACCTCGTGTACCGCATGGCCCGCGCCCTCCGCGCGCAGGGCGTCGGACGCAGCCGGACCGTCACCCTGCTCAGCGGCAACCTCCCAGAGACTATTGCCGCGCGCTATGCCGCCAACCTGCTCGGCTGCCGGGTCAACCACCTCTACAACAAGCTGTCGGCCGACGTTCAGGCGGCCATAGTCCGCGACGTCGAGACCCGCGCCCTGATCGTCGACCCCCGCTACGCCGACCGTGCCGCCGAGGTTGCGGAACGGGCACCAGTCGCGACCGTACTCGCTCTCGGTCCCGCGACCACGGGGACGGACCTGCTCGCGCTCGCCGCCGACGAGTCTGCGGAGCCGTTCGCCGGCGACGCCCAGCCCCAGGACGTGTTCGGCATCCACCACACCGGTGGCACCACCGGTCACCCCAAGGGAATCTGCGCCACCTTCCAGCAGCTCCGGGAGGCCATGCCTCGCGAACTGGGCTCGCGGCAGGCCCCGCCCCGGCAGCTCGTGTGCACCACCCTCGCCCACGCCGCCGGCACGATGGCGGACGTCACGCTTCTCTCCGGCGGCACCGTCGTGCTGCTCGACGACTTCGATGCTGGAGAGGTGCTCGCCGCGATCGAGCGCGAGAGCATCACCCAGCTCTTCGTGCTCCCGCCGCTGTTGTACCAGCTGCTGGACCACCCGGCCTCCGACCGCTACGACACCTCCAGCCTCGAGGGGCTGGCCTACGGCGGCTGCCAGACGTCACCGGGCCGCATCGTCGATGCGCTGCGCCGCTTCGGCCCGGTGCTCGTCCAATTCTACAGCCAGAGCGAGGCCGGCGGCATCAGCCTGCTCACCCCCGAGGACCACGACCCGAAGCGCCCCGACCGGCTCCGCTCCGCCGGCAAGGTCCTGCCCGGAGTCCAGGTGGCGATCCGCGACGAGGCCGGCCGCGACCTGCCGGTCGGTGGGCACGGCGAGATCTGCGTCCGCTCTGCCATGGTAATGGAGGGGTACTGGAAGCAGCCCGAACTGACCGCCGAGGTCCTGCGCGACGGCTGGCTGCACACCGGTGACATCGGCTTCCTCGACGAGGACGGCTACGTCACCGTCCTCGACCGGCTGAAGGACATGATCGTCGTCGTGAGCGGTCGTGTCTACACCACCGAGCTTGAGGATCTCCTCAACTCCCACCCGCAGGTGCTCCAGAGCGCCGTCTTCGGCGTGCGCGGCGCCGACGACATGGAGCAGGTGCACGCCGCCGTCGTGTCCGTTCCCGGCAGCGGGGTCGATGAGCAGCAGCTGCGCGCCCTGGTGCGCGCCGAGCGAGGCACGATGTACGAGCCGGCATGCATCACCTTAGTCGAGGAATTCCCGCTTACCGACGCCGGTAAGCCGGACAAGAAGCTGCTTCGCGCCCGCGCCGGGCACGCCTCCTCGTGACACTCCGGCCTCCGCGCCTGCCCGAGGCCTCGGCGGGGCCTCGGGGTCCGGCATCCTCCGCGCTCGGCGCGGATCGTCAGGCGCGGAGGCCCCGGTGTAGGGTCGTGCCTTCTGCTGGCGGGTGTGCCGGCAACAGGATGACTCCTCGTCGGAGTGCTGACCCCGGCCAGCAGACCTTCACCGAGCAGGCCCACGAGATCTCGCTTCGTCGCGCGCCAAGTATGAACTGTGGGAAACCGAAGTTGACCTTCGTCTGTGGACAGAAGGTTTTGTGACTGTCTGCGATTAGGGCGCCTCGCTCGGTGTTTCTGGTGCGAGGGCTACTACGCTTGGCGCCGCCGTGGCGGTGAATCAGTTCGGGAACGTGAAGACCGCAGGTTGAGGACGAAGATCGTCGCAGTGCACGCGGCATCGCGCGGGACATACGGTGCCCCGCGGATCTGAGCGGATCTGGCCGCTGCCGGTGAGCCGGTGAGCCGCAGGCGGGTCGCGCGCTGGCCTGCAATGGGTACGCCGCCGGCGGCGGGTCAGCTTCACCCGCGACGCCCGGGGCGGGCCGCCTGCCCCCGGACCTGGTCGGCCGCAGGTTCACCGCGCCCGCGCCGAACCGGGTCTGGACCGCGGACGTGACCTACATACCGAGTGATCGGGCAGCGGGGCGAAAAGCGCACCTGGCGTCTGGACGACGTAACCCGCCTTGAGGACATGCCGAACACTGCCCCATCACCTCCCCGTGGTCCGCGGAGGCCGTCTTCCGGCCGCACCGGCGAACGCGCGGCCGCGCTGGTCGCTGGCGTGCCTCGGCACTCACCTTGATGGTGTCGTGGAATGCGATTGGCGCCGGGCGGAGGGCGGGTGGCGAGCAGGTGCCTATTACTGAAGTCTGCGGGAGGAATTGGTTCGGCCGCGTGAGCCGGAATGTCGGCGGCCGTCGGTGTCTGCCGCCAGACGATCAGAATCTCGTCACGGTACTTCTCTTTCCGATGCATATTGATGCCTTCTCCGACGCGGTCCTCGCCGACGTAGGCATCACCGCCGTCAAGATCCCACCGCGAGCCCACCGAGCGAACTCCCACGCGGAACGGTTCGTGCGCACCGTCCGGGCCGAGGTCACCGACCGTATGCTGATCTTCGGCGAACGGCACCTGCGCGCCGTCCTCGCCGAGTACGCACGGCATTACAACGGACGGCGACCCCACCGCGCCCTCGAACTCCGACCGCCTCGCCCTGATCATCCGCTCGCCGATCACGGCGGAAACGATCAATTGCTGGCCCGTCCTCGGCGGCTTGATTAACGACTACGAACCGGCCGCGTAAAACCGCAGGTCAACCCCGATGGCCGAGTTCTGGCACCCAACAAGGTGAACACCAGATAGGCCCGCCAGCGCCGACTTCCCTCGGCCTCGACCGTCGCAGCGGCGTGGACGCAGCCAAGGGGCGGAATCAAGCGGTCA
>NZ_CAKJTM010000211.1:0-2747 GCF_917627345.1 Protofrankia sp. CiP3
CAGCCCTGGCGCGTCATGGAATACACAGGACCTCCCCATTGTTAGAGATTCTGCGGCATTTTCTATGTCGTAGGAAGGGCGTCCTCCATGTATCATCTTCCCGGGCTGAGTCACCGAGCGACGGCTGTGGTCATCGAACGGGCCGAGCAGACTTTCCCTGACTGGGACAAACCGGTCGGCCAACCCAGGAGCCTGTCGCTTCTCCAAGCCCTGAAATTGACGTTGTGCCGGCTGCGCCGCAATGCCACCTACCAGGACCTTCACGAAGATTTCGAGATTGGCAGGACCACGGCCTGGGAGTATGACCAGACCATGGTCGAGTTCCTCGCCCGCGAGTTCGGCTACCCCGACGATGAAGATCGCGAGAAGCTCTTGGCGATGGTGCTGGAAGGCACGGTTTGCTTGATCGACGGGACGCTGGTGCCGACGTTCAACTGGAAGCACCGCACGGACCTGCTGTCCGGCAAGCACCGCCGCCACGGCGTCACCATCCAACTCTTCGTCGACCTGCACGGCCGGTTGATCTGCGCCAGCCTCGCGTTCCCGGGTAGCTGGCACGACATTCATTGTTTCCGCGAGGCCGGCTTGGTCGACGTGGTCGCGCACGCCGGCGGGGGCCGGGGAATAGGAGATCTGGGTTACGGAGGCGAGCGGGAGGCCGTGTCCACGCCCATCAAGAAGAAGTCGAAGAAAGATCTCGCCGACGTCGAGAAGGACTCAACACAATCTTCACAAAATCCGAGTCCCCGTCGAGTGGGGAGTCGGCCACCTGAAGAACTGGCGGATCCTGGCCACGCGCTACCGCAGCGACCTCGCCCGCATCGACACCGACGTCCAGGCGGCCATTGGACTACAGGTTCTCAACGAGTTTCACTCCGACCGACGGCTGACGTTCGACCGGGTTAAGAAGGCGATGGCGGCATGATTCCAGGATCGTCTCCACAACCCTTGACGGCTGTTTTACTGAAATCAATTGAATAGGGTTTCCGAACAACTTCCTGGTATCCTCCGAATCTCCACGCTCAGTCGGTCAAATGCCTCGGCCGTTTCCCGCCGTCGCAGGATATTCTGCCATCCCTGATGAGCACGGACCTGTGTGTTGGCCTTCGCATCCGTTTCAGGAAATGCAGGATCAAGACCACCAGGTAGATCATTATCTCGGTCAAGTTCGTCGCGCAACACAACGAATCGGTGAGCTAGGTCCGGATGCCGCTCGCCGAGCAGGGCGAGGTCGGCACGGGTATCCAGTGCCTGACCTAGCAACACCCCATGGCTTTGCTCGAATAGCTCCAGCGCTCGGTCAGTCAACCCCGCGCGAACACAGCACGCGGCAGCATCGGGTCCTAGGAGCTGTTCGGAAACTCTATTCGAATCGGCTTTCATTGAAATTTCGACACTGGCAACAGGAACAATGCGTCCGTCGGTAGCCGTATGGGGGGTGGAATCAAGCGGTCAAGGCGACATATTTACCGCCAGCAAATCGTTGAATCGGCAGACGTCACTCGAAGCGCTTAATGATCTGTTGGCAACGAATGTGTCGCCTTGACCGCTTGATTCCACCCTACCTCTCCGCGGATTTTGCGATGCAGCCTTTCATTCTGGAATTTGCCCTTTCTTTTCGGTCCAATCCATAATTCCATGTCCCACAAGTTCGTACGCCTTCTCGAAATACTCGATGCACTTCTCGTTACCCTCTTCTCCGATCGATGCGCACGTCTTTTCAGCCCAGTTCCTCGGCGCGTCCCCCGCTTCGCTGGCATGCGCGACGCCGGAACCAGCCAAAGTCACTCCGGCCATCACGGCGGTCCCCGTTGTCACTGCGACGAAGGCACGTGCCGCCCGGCTACGGGCAGCGGGCCGGGCGGACGGCGCACGGTGACGGCCGCGACTGCTGACTCGCGAACCTCCGTCAAGCCGCATGCTTTCCTCAGACAACAAGCACCCCTTCCTATACGCCTGCGAATTGAGCTGTTGGGATCGGGCTGGACTCTCCGGTCCACGACTCCGGCACACATAGGACTTCACCCCGAGACCGGTACCGCAGATAGGCACCAGCCGATGGCGTGGTCAAATGCTAGCTCCTTCCCAAATGTCCAGTCAAGGGCCACGCGCCGGCAACCGTCTGACTTGGGACCTTGCAGCGAGTCCGCCACGTTCTTGTCAACGCACGCCCAACCAGAGTGGAGTCCGTGGAAGTGGCGTACAAGTCGTTATCGTCTAGCGATTTACCGGGAGCGGCGGTCAGTGTTGCAGAGTGATCACCACGCAATCCGGCGCTGTTGCTTCTCGCCGGGGCATGCTCCAATGCCGCGGTCGGCTTAGAATCCGTAATGAAATAACTTGTTCATCTTGAGCCTTCTGCAGGCCCGTGACCTGCGAAGACGCTCCAGAGGATGCATTTGTTATTTCATTACGAATCCTTAGTGGTTAGCACTGGAAGTTCTTGAGGGGTTGACGAACGCCCGCGAGGAAGACCCGGCTCGACCTACTGATCGGTGCTGGCGAGGTGGACGGTGCAGGCGGTATCCAGAGCGTCTTGGGGGCTGCCAGCGGTGAACCCAGACAACAGGACAGCCTCCTGGTAGCGCTCATCCCAGGCCGAGTAGATCGCGAACCCGAGGGAGTGAGCCGACCCGCCGTAACGCAGCCGGCACAGCGGGATCTCCTCCCCGCCCGGGAGGACGCCCGCGACATAGGCGAAAACCCCCCCGGTAGGTGATCTCGACCCCGGCAAGCTGGGGCCAGCA
>NZ_CAKJTM010000211.1:3055-3815 GCF_917627345.1 Protofrankia sp. CiP3
CCGCTCGGCGTGAGCGAGTAGCCGCAGCCTGATCGAGCTTTGGGTGGACTCCGGGATCGTGGGCATGACCCGCCCAGTGTGCCCTACCAGCGGGGCGAGGGCATCACGATGGTAGCCACCACCCGCCGTGGGCAGGAACCTCCCATGCCCATGACCAGCGCCGTGCCCGTCGAGCTCCGTGCCAGCGTCCGCGCCACACTGCGGACACGCGCCCGTGGCCACACGACCCCACACCGGGACCGGCAGCGCGCCGGGATCGTGCTGTACGCGGCCCGGGGCTGGCCCAATGCCCGGATCGCCCGCCACCTACGGGTCCAGGAGAACACGGTGCGCACCTGGCGGGGCCGGTTCGCCGCGGCCGGCCTGGCTGGCCTGACCGACCGGCCCCGCACCGGGCGGCCCCGGCGGATCAGCGCGCTGGAACGGGCCGAGGTGTGCGCGCTGGCCTGCCGGTTACCCGCGCACACCGGGGTGCCGCTGGCCCGCTGGAGCGGCCCGGAACTAGCCACCGAGCTGACCTCCCGTGGGTTGACTGGGCCGATCTCGCCCTCCAGCGTCCGCCGGATCCTGGCCGAGCACCCGGTCAAACCCTGGCAATACCAGTCGTGGATCTTCCCGAGGGACCCGGACTTCGCCGCGAAGGCCACCGTTGTTCTCGATCTCTACCAGGGCTTCTACCAGGGCAGGCCCCTCGGCCCGCACGACCGGGTGATCTCCGTGGACGCCAAGCCCTCCATCCAGGCCCGTGCCCGTATCCACC
>NZ_CAKJTM010000212.1:0-3488 GCF_917627345.1 Protofrankia sp. CiP3
CCCGCCGCGGCGGCGGCCGTTCGGCGCCGGGGCGCTGTCCATCTCTCCGCCGCAGCGGGAGCACTGCACGCGGGTGAACTCGGGTGGGCCATCCTGGTAGTAGCGGACCTCGGTGCGTTTGGCGTGATTCCTGCACAGGGTGACGCCACATTCTTGGCAGCGCCCGCCCCCCGGACTCCCCGCGTTGACGACAATCGTCACCGTGCCTGGCTGTGCCAGCCAGTGGGCGCTGAGCCAGGATGCGGTGCAGCCTGGGCTCTCGCAGGCACAGAACATCGCGTCGAGGCGGCTGTCAAGCAGCAGTTGCGGCCCCAGCCTCTCGCCGTGATTCGCCGCCTGGGCGGCCCCTGTCCCGAGGGAGATCACGGGAGCGGCCATCTCCAGCGCGGCCGGCAGATCGGGGCAGATATCGAGGACGACCAGCAATCTGTCCATCGCTGACCGGAACCGACGCTGCAGCGTGAGCGACCTCGCCTCCTCGACCAGCGCGTGCGCCCACGCAGTCACGTCTTCGTCGGCGGATGGCTGAGGGTTCTTTCTGTCATCGCGCTGGCGCCGTCGTGAGCGCCATATCGTCATTCCAAAGGTATACACGGTCAGCGCGGTCACCGGAAACTGCCCGCTTCCTGAACCTGGCCGGCTTCTCGCCCGAAGTTGCGTGATCTTGAATGGATCTGATGGCATCTACCTGCAGCTTTTGTTTCTGTTGGGTGAACTGTAGCCAGTATTTTTTCGATTTTTTCGTGTGACCATCGAGTGCCGGCTGCGCGTGAGGTCGGGGCTGGTGCGCCCGTCGCCGGACATACCTGCAAAGCTGTGACCTGCGGAAACGTCGTGCGCCATCGTACTCTTGATGTTCATTGTGCTCCACAGAGTGACTTATAGCCGGTAGGTGAATCCTTGATCAGGGCAAATGTCCAGGTCGCCGGCCTGCAGTGCGCTCATGATCACGAAACTTCGGTCTCGCCGAAGGGCCTCCAGGCGCCCACGGTGTGCCGATTACACCCGTCGGTGTCCGGTCGCAAGATCAGCGCCAGATCCAGATCCAACTTTCGGCCGTCGTTTGAAACCTACTTCGTCTGTCACGCAGACGGTTCCTACAGCTTGATCCCTGACGTGGGGCGTCAGTCTTTCGCAGGGTGACCACAGACGGTCTCGGCGCTGGGAACTGCGTGGGTCGGGCTGTCCGGGGAGCGAAGCGACCTGGTCAAGGTGATCGGGCTGTGCCCTGGCGTGCCCCCTGCTCGTCCGTATGGTGCTGGCGTGCGCGGCGGCGATCTCCGTTCACCGCATGATCTGACCTGGCCGAACGTGACCCCGGTCGAATCGGCCCCTGACAGCGCCTCGGGACCGTAAGCGCGAATCCATGCCGTCCGGTACGGCATGGATTCGCCTCACCGGCGGCTGCCATCGCCGCTGACCCCACACCCCGGCCGTGCCCGTCACTGCTCCGCACCTGGCCGCTCTCACGTTCGGTTCTGCGCGGTGCGGGGTGGCGACGCGCCGGCGAGCATGGCGCCCCAGCGCCACGCGCAGCCGTCGCGCGGCGCGGCCCGCGCCGCGTCTTGAACTGGCAGGGTCGCGTGATTGGTAGTCGCGTATTCCCCCGGTTGGATCTTGCTCGCGGTTACTGATCGTGGTTGCTGGTGGCGTAGCGGCTCCAGGGCGCGCCGGCGTGGATGGCGTGAGCGCTGGTGCGGGAGTGGCTGTAGCCGAGCATGGCTGCGACGACGGGCGCGGGGGCGTCGAGGACGAGTTGGCGGATGGCGCCGATGCGGCTGGATTGGGGTGGGACACCGGCGTGTCGGAGGAGTTGACGAATGGCGTTCGTGGTCATGGGCTGCCCTGGACGGCGTCCGGGGAATAGCCAGCGGGTAGTGGGGTTGGCGGCGGTCTTCATGTTTGTGCGGGTGGCGATGTAGCGGCGGAGAAGCGCGGCGAAGGGTTCCGGAACGGGCGCTGGGTGTTCACCGAGGTGTAGGAACATGTCGGTGTCACCGGTGACGTCATCGATGGTGAGCTGGATGATACGGCTGACTGGTTGGGCGTAGAGCAGAACAAGCAGGGCGGCGACGCGGGTTCGTAGGAGCACGTTCTCATCGATGAGCATTTGCGTGATGAGGGTAATACGCTGCTGCTGGTGGGCCGGCGCGGAATCCGTGACGGTAGGGGCCTGGATAGCGAGGCGTGGCATGCGGGCGGTACTCATCGCCCATTTCAGGAACGGGTGGCTGGATAGTCGGGCGATAGCCGTGTTTGAATGCCACAAGTCGAGGTGGTATTGGGTGCAGGTGGCGAGTGTTGTTTCGTTGATATCAAGCATGGCAAGGAACGCCCCGGCCTGGGTGATCCGTGCGCGGGCGTTGGCCTGTGCGTCGGCTCCGAGCGGCCCGTGCGCTGCCAGGGTCCGTAGGCGGCGGAGGATGTGCCAGGCGGCGAACCGTTCCACTGTGGTCCGGTGGTCGGGGTTGGTGATCGAGGTCAGGTAGTGGCTGAGCCAGCGTTCGAAGAAGACGAGTTGCCGGTCGGCTGGGGGCAGGATGTGGTGTTGCATGAGGAGGTCGCGCAGGTATGCAACCGCGCGTGGGTGCGGCAGGGTGTTGAGTCCTTCGTGGGTGAGCGGAATTTCACCGGTAGCCAGGCCGCGTAGCATCTGTCCGACATATGGGGGGCCGAGCCAGTTCAATCCGCTCGCGGGTCGTTCCATCTGCCGGAGCCCATCGAAGAGTGGGATCAGTTCCGTGCGGATGGTGCCGGTGCCGTCGTCGAGGAGACAGCGGAGCCGAGTGGTGAGAGTGCAGCGGGCGCATCGCTGCTGCCAGCGGCGTCCTTGCATGCCGCATTCCACGCAGGTGAAATTCCCGGGAATCCCCGCGCAGTCAACGCAGAGCGGTTTGTGTTCGGTGGAGAAGCCGGGCAGCATGCGGTGGCGGGCGCATCCAGCACAGATTCCGAATGTTTCCAACGCCCGGGTGTGACAGGTCCGGCAGATCGGCCCGTCCGGCCAGGTCGTCGCCGCCACCGCGTTGCGGCCGCAGCGGGCGCAGGCAGTGGGTGTCCTCATTCAGGACGCAGCTGTACTCGTTTCGGGCGGACGCCCTCGGCTGGTGGGGCTGGGGCCGGGGTGTCCCCGACGGCGATCCGCTGGGGTGCGGCGTTCACCGCCCGGGTGGTGATGAGCTCGGCGGGGGTGACGTCGAGGAGGTCGCAGAGCGCGGCCAGCACCGGCAGGGACAGCCGTTCGGGGGCGCCGGTGACCAGTCGGTGCACCTGGGAGGCGGACAGGGTGACGCCCCGCTCGGCGAGCAGCGGGACGAGATTGCTGGTGGTGAACAGGCCGCGGGTGGCCATCACCTCACGTAGCCGCCACTGGTAGCTGACCTGGCGTCGGATCGTCATCGTGCCTTCTTGGTCGGTGTGAGGGCGGCGGTCAGGGTCTGGTCGAGTGCACGGCGCAGGGTGCGGGTGCGGAAGTCCGAGGACACGCA
>NZ_CAKJTM010000213.1:0-3404 GCF_917627345.1 Protofrankia sp. CiP3
ACAGCCGGCCTGAACACGGCGAAGTACCGGGAGACGACCAAGGGGCCGACACTTCACCTCGATCTCGCCAACCCACACCCCGGCGAGGTCAGGCCGAGGATTCAGCCCACGCCGAGCACGCGTTTGCCGACGACATCCCGGCAGACCTCGACCGAGTAGGCCATCAGCGCACCCGCCTGGGCGTCACGGAAGTGCCGCTGGATCGGGGAAGTCCGCAGATAGCCGGACGCGCCGCCCACCCGCACACCCAGCTCGGCGACATCCTTGGCGACCTGGTTGGCGAACAGCTTCGCCTCGAAGGCCGCAGTGTAGGTGTCCGGGGAACCCAGGTCGGCCAGCCACAGCGAGCGCTCGGCGAGCAACGTCGCAGCTTGTAACCGCACGTGCATCTCGGCCGCGTCGAACTGCACCCACTGCATGTGGGACAGGGAGGCGCCGGTCGAAGGAATGACCCGGCTGCGGGCATGGTCGACGAGTGCGTCAAACGCCGCCTCGGCGACCCCGATCGACAGGAAGGCCAGCCCGACTGCGATCGGGTTTGTCTCCCCGGCTGCCGGTGGCTGGCACCGCCGGTCGGCGCGTAGGACCGTCCCGTCGAAGGAGACGAGTTGGCTGCGGGTGGCCCGCATCCCCACCGTGTCCCAGATCGGCACAAAGCCGATCGTGTCGTCGCGCTCGACGCCGAAGAAGGTCGGCACGCCATCAACGAGCGCGTTGACCAGAAAGTGGTCGGCCGCCTCGCAGCCGGAGACGAAGCGTTTGGCGCCGTCGAGCCGGAAGCCGCCCTCAACCGGGACGGCGGCCTGCAGCGGGACGAGGAACATGTTCCCGCTGGTCGGCTCGGACAGGGCGTTGGCGAAGCGTTTCCCGGCGGCGAGTTCGGCCGCGTAGTAGCGGGCGGTGTCGGCGTCGCCGCGGGTGACCAGCCCGGTTACCGCGCCTATGTGCATCAGCCACAGGCATCCGGTGGACGGGCAAGCGCGGGACACGATCCGCAGCACCTGACCGAAGGTGCGGAATGACATATCCTCGCCGCCGTGCGCGGCGGGGAGCATGGCGATATCGAGCCCGGTCTCGTGGAGCTGGCGCAGGTTCTCCGCCGGCAACTCGGCGGTCTCGTCCAGATCCGCCGCCCGCTGAGCGAAGACCGCCGCCATCTCGGTGGCCACGGCGACCCAACCCCGCTCATGTTCCGGCGGGCCGAACGGCGAGGAAGCAGGCAGGGCCAGCGGTGGGGGGACCGTGTCTGCGGTACCGCTGTCACCGACGACGGTCATGTTTCCTCCAGAGCACGACGAGGAGTGGGGATCTCATCCCGGCCCATTGTGGCCTGCGGTGCGCCCCCGGTCGCGGAAGTGGTACGGCACTCCGTCGCAGGGTGGGTCGTCAGGAGGGTCGGGAAGGCACGTTCGTTGACGCCGAGGTGGTTGGCCGGTCGGCACAGGCAGGTCGGCCATACGAACCTGGTCAACCTCCCGCAGCTGGGCGGTCCCCCTCCGACCAAGCCAGACCCCCGCGA
This sequence comes from Protofrankia sp. CiP3, assembly GCF_917627345.1. Lineage (NCBI taxonomy): Bacteria > Bacillati > Actinomycetota > Actinomycetes > Frankiales > Frankiaceae > Protofrankia > Protofrankia sp. CiP3. The sequence continues at coordinate 1,520 of NZ_CAKJTM010000213.1, forward strand.
GCGCACCGTCGACACGCCGGCATCCACTACCTGTTCGACCACGGTCACAGCCGCGACTTGGCGGGCCTTGGCCGCCGGGTCGGCCCGGCGTAAACGTCGATGCCCGCAGCACTGCCGTGGCCCGAAATGAATATCGAGGGGGTCTGAACGTCCCCTCAGGTGTCGGCCAACCGTCCGGTATTCATGCAGGTCAGCGATATGTTGATATTGAGTGGAGCGGCGGAATCAAGCGGTCAAGGCGACGCATGCCTTTCCAGCAGATCGTTGAACACTTCTACCGGCTTGCGCCAGCCCAACGTCTCACGAGGCCTGCCATTCAACTCTGCGGCCACTCTATCGAGATCCTCCTGGGAATGCAAGGACAGATCCGTGCCCTTCGGGAAATACTGCCGAAGAAGGCCGTTGGTCTTCTCGTTCGAACCCCGGCGGAATCAAGCGGTCAAGGCGGCACGTCCGCCGCCAACAAATCATTGAACGCTTCGAGTAGCGTCTGCCAGTTCAACGATTTACTGGCGGCAAATATGTTGCCCTGACCGCTTGATTCCGCCCACATTGAAAACGCTCATTGATGGAATCGATCCGACAACGGATCTCCTCGTCAAGACTCGCACTCGTCCTCTACTGCTGGAGCAGCCACGTCACCATCCCCAGCTCGCGCAGCGCGATGAACGTCCCGACATGCGGCGACACGCGGAGATCATACCCATACGCGGAAGAGAATTCGCCATAATCCTCATCGGACATTCCGAACCGCCGGTAGGTTACCAGGTTCGGTACAAGATCCCACTCGAGCGGACCACGGCATATCTGATCGAAATCTATCAACAGTAACCGGTGCCCCGGGAGACACATGACATTTCCGTAGTGCATGTCGCCGTGCATGACACCGGTTCCCAGCTCGGACGTCAGGTCGGGAACACGTGATTCCAGCGACACCAGCAGCGCCCCGAGAGGGTCGACGAGATCCTGTTCGATGCCGTCCCGGCGCGCACCGTCCAGCCGGGCGCGGATGAGCGCGAAGGGTTTCCACGGCCCGACAAGAGCCTTCTCCAGGGTGGCGAGATCGTGAAAATGGCGGAGCAGGCCGCCGAGTTCCCGCGGTGTCACCCGGCAGTCTGGGTCGGTCTCGTAGTAGACCCACAGGGTCACGACTCCCGTCGACGTGACGACCGGCTGGCGAACGCCGGGAACGGCGGCGGGTTCGGTCACTTCCATCCCTCGGGCGGCGATCCGCACCACGAAGTCCACCGTCCGCGCGACATGGTCGGCCCGGGCCTGCGGGCGTGCCACCCGGAGCACGAGGCCGCGGTCCCGGTACGCGTAAAGTGCGTTCTCCCCGAACCGGAGAAGGTCCAGATCCGGCGGGGTCTCGGCCCCGAGCCGCGCGAGCGCGTCGAACGCCGCCATGCGGGCGTCGGACTCCTTCCACGCCACAACCTCCTACCGGCCAAGACAGGTACAGGAGGGACAGCAGGGGACGACCGGGAGGACCGCGCCGGGCCAGTCCCGGGCCAGGGAGCGCGAACAGGCGACCGGGCGCACCAACGCGATCAGACTCACGGCCCCGTCCAGGGTCGAGGCTCTCCGTCACCACCATCCCAGGCCCGCAAGCCCTCACAGGCATCCGGGACAGGACAATCCGGACACCGGCAGAGCGCCACCGCTGTCCGCACCTCGGCCCGCGTCGGGAGGTGGAACCCCGATCTCCAACGGAGCGACGGAGAGCGCATAACAGGTGCCGGTGACTCCGCCCGGGTCCGCTGACGCGCGCCATCGAGGAACATCAACGGATGATGACAAGCATTGAAACAGTGGGGTAAACGTGGGGTTCAGTGCCTCTGATGCCCGACTGTTTGACGAAAAGTGCCTGTGCCACAGGCGATCC
>NZ_CAKJTM010000214.1:0-3365 GCF_917627345.1 Protofrankia sp. CiP3
TGCTCGGCCGGATGCGCCGACACGGCGCACTCGAGCTGATCCTCGAGCTGCCGGACGGCAGCAAGTCGATGATCCCGGCCGTGTGGACCAACCAGGCTGAGCCGGCCGCCGATGGCCAGGAGGTCCCGGCCGGGGAGCCGACCCTCGGCAGGGTGACCGACCTACTCGATCTGACACGGATTGTGGCCTCCCTGGTGCCTTCCGCCGTGTCGGGGGTTGTCGACGCGGATATCACCGGGCAGGTTGCGGCATGTCCGAGAAAGGAGGCCCCCGATGCCGAGCCGGCCGCAGCCACCCCTTCCGCTGCCCGGACTGCCCGCGGGCGTGCCCGACGTGGCGGTGCGGCTCCCGGCCGAGGCGGTCGCGGCAGCGGTGAGCCTGCTGGGCCGGCTGATCGCGACCGCGGCCCGGCCCTGTTCGAGACCGGGGAACCGCGATGACGGACCTCGGTAAGATCACCGGGTCGCATCTGCGGCGGGGTGCGGTCGTCTACCTGCGCCAGTCGAGCCTCGCCCAGGTCGAGCGCAACCGGGAGTCCACCGCCCGGCAGTACAACCTCGTCGAGCGGGCGGTCGGCCTCGGCTGGCCCCACCCCCGGGTCACGGTGATCGACGCCGACCTCGGTGTGAGCGGGGCGTCCACAGCGGGCCGGTCCGGGTTCGCCGAGCTGACCGCGCAGGTCGGGCTCGGTGAGGTCGGGATCGTGCTGGCCCTGGAGGTCTCCCGGCTCGCGCGCAACAACGCCGACTGGTACCGGCTTCTCGATCTGGCCGGGATGACCGACACCCTGATCGCCGACGCCGACGGCGTCTACCACCCGGCGCTGTTCAACGACCGGATGCTGCTCGGCCTGAAAGGCACTATGTCCGAAGCCGAGCTGCACATCCTGCGCGCCCGGCTCAACGGCGGGATCCGCAACAAGGCCGCCCGCGGCGAGCTACGCCGCCCCCTGCCCATCGGCCTCGTCTGGGCCGCCGGGCCCGGCGAGGTGCACCGCCACCCCAACGAGGCGGTCACCGGCGTCCTGGCCGCGATCTTCCGCCGGTTCGGTGAGGTCGGCTCGGTCCGCAAGGTCTGGCTCTGGCTGCGCGAGGAGAACCTCACGCTGCCGCTGCAGCGGCACGGCTACGTCGCTGGCAGCGACGAGGTCGAGTGGGTCGAGCCGACCTACCACGCTGTCCACACGATCCTGACCCACCCGGCCTACGCCGGCGCCTACGTCTACGGCCGTACCCGCACGCAGCGCTACGTTGACGACACCGGCACGGTGCGCATCCGCCACACGGCGCTGCCCCGCGACCAGTGGGAGATCCTCATCCGGGACCACCACGAAGGGTTCATCGACTGGGACACCTACGAGGCCAACCAGGCCCGCATCGGCGCCAATATCCGCCCCCAGGCCCACCAGCCCGGCACCGGCGCCGTCCGCGAGGGCTGCGCCCTGCTCCAGAGCCTGGCGACCTGCGGGACCTGCGGCCGTAAGCTCACCGTGTTCTACCAAGGCCCGACCACAGCCACCCCGGGCTACTACTGCCAGGGCCCCGCCACGATCGTCGACGGCCGTGGCACCCGCCACCTGCACATCGGCGGCGTGGCGCTCGACACCGCCGTCGCCGACGCGTTCCTGACCGCGCTGGCCCCGTCGGCGCTGACCGCTTGTCTCACTGCCGCCGAACAGCTCGAACACACCCACGATGCCGTCCTCGACCAGCACCGCCGCCAGGTCGAACGTGCCCGCTACCAGGCCAGCCGCGCCGAGCGCCGCTACCAGGCCGTCGACCCCGACAACCGGCTCGTCGCCCGCGGTCTGGAGGCCGCCTGGGAGAAGACGCTGACCGAACTCGCTGCCGCTGAGGCCGACCTCGCCCGCCGCGAGCAGGCCCGCCCCCGTGCCCTGACCGACACCGAGCGCGCCGGCATCCGCGCACTCGGAGACAACCTGCGCCAGGTCTGGGACGCGCCCACGACCACCGACCGCGACCGCAAACAGCTGCTGCGGACCCTGATCGACGAGGTGAAGGTCACCGTCGTGCGCGACGACGACGCCGGCCATACCGACCTGCTCATCCGCTGGAAAGGCGGCGCTCTCACGGAACTGACCGTCCCCGGCCGGCGTCGCCCGCCCGCGATCCGCACCGACGAGGACACCGTCGACCTGATCCGCCGCCTCGCTGTCCACTACCCCGACGCGACGATCGCCGGGATCCTCAACCGGCAGGGCCGGCGCACCGCCCGTGGCCTGACCTTCACCGCTACCCGCGTGCAGTCCCTGCGCTTCCACTGGGGCATCCCCTGCCACCAGCCCGACCCCGACCAACCCCGAGGCGACCTGCTCACCATCGCCGACGCCGCCAAACAACTCGGCATCGCCCCCTCGACCCTGCACCGCTGGCTGGGCGACGGCTTCGTCGCCGGCGAACAGGACACCCCCGGCGCCCCCTGGCGCATCCGCATGACCGACCAGCTGCGCAACCTCTTCGTCGACGACGCCCCCGACGGCTGGCTCGCGATGCTCGAGGCCACCCTCGCTCTCGGCGTCTCCCGCCAGACCGTGTTGCAACGTGTCAAGCGCGGCGAGCTCAAGGCCGTCCACGTCCGCACCGGACGGCGAAAGGGCCTGCGAATACAGGTCCCGCCACCCACGGACGCCCTGTTCTGACCCCCACAATCAACGGAAGGAGCAGTGTGACGATGGCTCCAAGAACTCGCGGATGTCCGCGTCGAGCACCCAGTTCACCTTCTTCTGCTCGATCCCGACCGTGAGCGCGTCCAGTGCCCTGTGTGGGCTGCGCCCTGGCCGGAAACCGTACGAGAAGCCGAGGAAGTCCTGCTCATAGATGGCGCCCAATACCTCGACAGCCGCCCGCTGGACAATCTTGTCCTCTAGCGTAACGATACCGAGCGGCCGCAACCGCCCGTCCGCCTTCGGTATATACACCCGTCGCGAGGGCTTCGCCCGGTAGCGCCCCGTATGAAGCCGGGCGTGCAGATCCCGAAGATTTTCCTCCAGGTCCTGCCCGTACTCACTCCATGTCACCCCATCCACGCCAGGAGCAGCCTTCGGGCGGACCGCCCGGTACGCCACCCGCAGGCGGTCCAGGTCAACATGGTGGAGCAGCGCGGTGAACCGCGTTTCCTTGTTCTGCCGTGCGGTTCGGCGCACACGGTCCAACGCGCTGGGCACGTCTGGTCCGGCCCTGTGTCCGGGACGCGTTTCGTTGGCCGTGTTCCCCTCGGCCATACCCCTTTCCTCCCCCACCTCCGCAGCCGCTCGCGTGGCCTTGTTCGGTTGGATCACAGGTACTACGGGCATGTCCGACTTCCCGCTCCCGTGCATCCCAGGATTACCGCCTAGGCGTTCCCTC
>NZ_CAKJTM010000215.1:0-2255 GCF_917627345.1 Protofrankia sp. CiP3
ATTACGCCCCCAACGCACTTGGCAACTTCGAGTTCGAGGTCACGCTGAGCTACAGGCGTCTGGAGCGGCCTCGGCGTGTCGACGTGACCTCGTGACACAGGCGGTAGTAATGATCTGCCTATGGGTGATCGTCGTCGTGTGGGTGCGGGTGAGTATGCCGAACGAGTGAACGCTGCGGCTCGGCTGCTGGAGGGCGGCGTCCCAGTCGTGGACGCCGCCCTTGTGCTGTCCGCACGTTTCGCGGTTTCGCTTCGGCAGGCTCGACGTTACGTCGATGTGGCCTCATCGGGTGGGCGAGTAGTGGTGCCGGAGACGACCGTCGTGTTCACGGTGAAGCTGCCGGCCGTGCTGGCCGATCGGATACGTGATGATGCGCGGCTGCGCGGCGCGACGATTTCATCGCTGGTCGCCCGCGCGTTGGGCGATTTTCTGGCCTCCGCCCGCGCGGGAAACACAGAAGATGGATAAACGGGCGATCGCCCTTGAGTATGTGTTCGATCGGAACGCCGTCCGGGACCTGTCGATCGCATATGGGGTCCTGGTCCCGCAGCGGCGCCTGAGAATCCAGAACGAACAGCAGGGAGGACAAGCGCATGACCAACGTGGCGATTTATGCCCGGGTGTCGTCGGACCGGCAGAAGAAGAACGAGACGATCGTGTCGCAGACGGCGGCGCTGCGTGAGCGCGCCCGGGAGATGGGGGCGACGCTGCCGGAGGAGTGGGTATTCGAGGACGACGGCCATTCGGGTGGGACGCTGACACGTCCGGCGTTGGAGCGGTTGCGGGATTTGGTGGCCGCGGTCCAGATCGACGTGGTGCTGTGCTATTCACCCGATCGGCTCGCGCGGAAGTTCGCCTACCAGGCGCTGCTGATTGAGGAGTTCGCGCGGGCGGGTACCAGGGTCGAGTTTGTCAAGGGCCCTCGCGGTGACAGCCCGGAAGACCAGCTGCTGGTCCAGTTCCAGGGGATGTTCGCCGAGTATGAGAAAGCGCAGATTTTGGAGCGCTACCGGCGTGGGAAGGCGTACCGTGCACGCTCCGGGTCGGTCAACGTGCTTTCCGGAGCGCCGTTCGGATACCATTATCGGCGGCGCGCCGACAAGCTCGGCGCGGGATACGAGGTCGTGGAGCACGAGGCGGTCCTGGTCGCCGAGATGTTCCGTCGTTACGCCGACGAGGGTGTGTCGATCGCTGATCTGGCCCGCTGGTTGACCGAGCAGGGCGTGCCGACGTGTACCGGTAAGAATCGCTGGGACCGGTCGGTGATCTGGGGAATGCTGCGTAATCCCGCCTACGCTGGTAGGGCTGGATTCGGAAAGACGATGGTCGACAACACGCCGGCAGGTCTGAATCGGCGGGCACGGTTGGAGGGTCGTTCCACGCCGCGGCCGACCAAGACTGTGGACCGGCCTCGCGACGAATGGGTCGAGATCGCTGTCCCGGCGATTGTCAGCGAGGAGACCTTCGCGCGGGTCGCTGCCCGCCTTGAGGAGAACAAGCGCTTCGCGACGCGTAACACGAAAACGACCCCGTCGCTTCTGCAGGGCCTCGCCGCCTGTTCGGCGTGCGGTTATGGCTACTATCGCACCTCGACGCGAACGTCAAGCAAGAAGATCTACTACTACCGCTGCCTCGGATCCGACGACTACCGTTACGAGAATGGCCGGGTCTGTCAGAACAAGCCGGTCCGCGCCGACTACATCGACGACGTCGTGTGGGAACACATCACCAAGCTGCTCGGCGATCCGACGCTCATTCAGGAGGAGATCGACCGTCGGCTGAACCAGGCTCGGCACTCTGATCCTGCCACGCGCCAGCGTGAACAGGTCGAATATGCGCTCACGAAGGCCACCACCGCGATCACCCGTATGATCGAGGCGTTCCAGGAGCAGCTGATCACCATCGACGAGCTCCGCGCGAGAATGCCGGAGCTGCGAACGCGTGAGACGAACCTCCGCGGCCGGCTCGAGGCGCTTGACGGCCAGATCGCCGACCGTGACCTTTACCTTACCCTCGCGGCCGATCTTGAGGGATTCCTTTCTCAGCTGAGCGAGAGCGCGAAAAGCGTGGAGATCATCGATCGTCAGCGTGTTCTGCGGCTGCTCGTCAAGGACGTTCTTATCGGCCCCGAGAAGATTGCAATCCGTCATCGGATCCCACTCCGCCAACGATCGTCGACGGACGGTGCCTCAGCGGCCAGATCCGATACGGAGGGTGATCGAACGGCTAGTTGCCAAGTGCGTTGGGGGCGTAAG
>NZ_CAKJTM010000215.1:2598-3589 GCF_917627345.1 Protofrankia sp. CiP3
AATTCCCCCCTGCGGCGTGCCGGTGTGCGTCTCCCTGTTTTCGCCGAGTTCCGTGAGGACCCCAGCCTTCAGGAACGCCTTGACCAGCGCCAGGACACGTTTGTCCTTGATCCGCCGCCGGACCCGGTCCATCAAAGCGACATGCCCGATCTCGTCGAAACACGCCTCGATGTCCGCGTCCAGCACCCAGTGATAGCCCCGGGTTCCGTAGAAGTGGATCTCGGCCACCGCGTCCTGAGCCCGCCGCCGGGGCCGGAAGCCATACGACACAGGCTCGAAATCAGCCTCGAAGATCGGCTCCAGTACCAGCTTCAGCGCGGCCTGCACGACCCGGTCGGTGACCGCCGAAATTCCCAGCCGCCGAACCTTCCCCGACCCACCCGGCTTCGGGATCACACGCTCCCGTACCGGCAACGGCCGGAACGTGCCCGCTTTCACCTGAGCACGCAGGTCGTTCAGGAACCCAGGCACCCCGGCCTCGCGGATATCGGCGACCCTCAGGCCGTCGACCCCGGCTGTCCGGGCACCCTGGTTGCCCGCGACCCGGGCAAACGCCACGATCAGCGTCGCCGGGTCATACACGAAGTTGAACAGGTCATCGAACCGGCGGTCAGGATCAGCCGCCGCCCAACGGTGAAGTTTGGCCTGCATCCCCGATACCCGCGCGAACGCTTCCTCACGGTCGCTCTCACGCGGAGCACCGCCATTCGGCGGTGCGTCTTCCGGCATCACAGCCTCCATCCCTTCTCGATACCGCTGCCGCCCTTCCCCATGTGCACAGGCTCTCCCTGGCTCGGAGTACTACGGCGGCTCCGCCCCACCCCACCGGTTCGGCGGTCGGTGCGCCTATCCCGGTCGACCGACTGGCTGCTGGCCGTCCGGGAACCCGTGCGAGGTGGTTCCCACGTTCACCTTGTTTCGTTTGTCGGAGTAGGAGCCCGACTGTGTCCCAGCGGCCTCGCCATGGGTACGTCGCAGACATTCCCCATGG
>NZ_CAKJTM010000216.1:0-3142 GCF_917627345.1 Protofrankia sp. CiP3
ACTGGTTCTGGAAAAAACGGATCACGCATATGCTACGGAAACACGACGTGTGATCCCCGCCGGCCTGGACAAGAAGGCCACCACCCACGTACTGCGGTACATTTTCGCGATATTGGAGTGGTCTCGGGGGTCTCGACCCGTCAGCGCGCCGTCCGTATCGCGTTAAGGACAGGGGTTCGGCTGCGAAGCGAATGCTGGGATGATGCACTGGCCACTGGAAACCACCGAAGTGTCGCTTCGACCGGTTGACCTCGCCGAGGATCTTCGGGTAAATCGGGACCTTGTCGGTGGGTGACCTCGACCAGCCGGCGCTGTGGGAAGCAGCGCCGCCAGAACGATCATTTTCGGCGGGAACCGAAACTCGGCAAGCTCCGACATCAGCACCGACGGACGGACCGCGCGTCGATCCATCCCTCCAGCTGGTGCCGCGCCACTCGGCCTGCTCAGCCGGCGTACGCAACAGAGCCAGCCCAGATGTCAGCGGGCCGAGAAGCGGCGGCGGCGCACCGCGCGCGCAACCCCGTCGTGCTCGTCCTCGGCCACGTGGGTGACGTTCGGTGGAAGCGGCCCAGCGTCCGCCGACGCCACCTCGCCGCGGGCCACCAGCCCCTCGACGAACCGCCGCTGCGCCTCGTCGATCTCGTCAACGTCATCAACTTCGTCGACGTTGCCAGCCCCGCCGGCCTCGTCACCTGCGCGTGCTGGCTGCGACATACCTTCCACGGTACGCCCGCCCGGGGGGCCGGGTCAGTTCAGTGTGTAGCTACGGTCGAACCGCTCTCGGCGCAGTGTCAGGGCGCCATCCGTGGCCTCGATCCGATGCGTCGTGGAGGCGGCCGCGGTGATCGGCGCGTCGCCCCGCTGCGCGGCCTCGACCGCGATCCGCCCGCGCCGGACCAGGTCCTCGACGAAGGAGGCCGCCGCTTCGTCAGGGACGGGAGTGGGCGCGTCGCCGACGTCGGCCAAGCCGCTGGCCACGCTGTGCCGGCGTGCCTGGGAGGCGGTCTGCACCCACAGATCCTTCGGCAGGCCGAACGAGGTGCTGGGAAGACGGACGCGCGCGGGCTCCTGGTGGCCGTCGGGCTCGGCCGGCGTGGCGGCGTTCAGCCGCTCCACCGAACCGAGCGCCGCCGCCGAGCGCACCGACAGTACCCCGGTGCCGGTGAAGCCGGCCCGGATCGCGTCGCGGTACTTGCCGCCGAACCGCGAGGCATCGACCGCGATCATGTGGGCGGCGACCTGGGCGTAGAAGCCCGGCACCACCGGCGCGCCGCGCACGCCCTCGATGAGGAGAGTCCCCGCATCCTCCGCAGCACGCAACAGACCGTCGGCGTCCTGCTGCGGTTGGAGGTGAAACATGTGGTCCAGTGTGCGCAGGAAACCGGCGGTGAACACCCGGGCGAAGCTGTGGGGTTCCGAGGAGATGCTAGTAGCGGGTGCCCGCGGGGGCAGCGAGGCCGGCGCCTGATAGTAGAAGGAGTTGACGGCGCTGCGCAGGCAGTCGGGATCCACGCTGTCGGGCGCCAGTTGCCGGATCGCCCAACCGAGGTTCTCCGCCAGCTGCGACAGCCGGGAGGCGGTCGCTATTCGACCGTTCGTCTCGTCGAGCACCGCCTGCCGCAGCGAGGGCAGTTGCAGGTCGCTGAGGATGGCGCTGCAGTCGGCGAACGCCTCGTGGAACGCCGCAACCTCGATGCTGGCCGTGTCGAACAGCTCCGGCTTCACCGCGTCAAGCACGGCGTGGCCCAGCTCGTGGCAGACCACGTCCGGGCTTTCGCCGGAGTAGACCGTCCTGCCTCGCACCGCGCCGTGGAAAAAATGGAGACCGTTGCGGTCGTAGTATGCGTTGAGATCTTCCCCATCGTCCGGGTAGGCGATCAGTGTATTGCCGTTGCCGGGGTGCCATGTTGTCCCCGCCGGTACCCGGGCGCTCCAGTATCCGGCGGCTCGGCTCAGCGCCTCCGCGAGCGCCCAGTAGCGGAACTCCCGGGTGTCGACCTCGTGGATTTCCGGCTGCGGTCTCTGGACCTTGGGGTCGATATCGACCGGCAGGACCCCCTGGTTGAGAACAGGTACCGAGGGGAAGATGCGGCGGTTGTTCCTGGGCTGGTCCTCGAGCGGAGCAGCTACCGGATCATCCTCCCAGGCTGCGATTCCAGGCATACTTCATCACTCTCCCTGAAGAGTTTTTTGGAGGCTGGTGGGTTCTGTGCCGTCGGGACGACACGGCAGGGTCACGGCCCCGCGGCTGACGTCGCCGACGGGAGTAGCGCCTGCCGGATCATCGGCCCGTGTGGTCGAGGAAAAAGTCCAGGCTCTCCCACGTGCGTGGTCCCACGACGCCGTCAACGACAACATCGGGCGCCTTGACTTTCACGAACTCCTGGAAGGCGCGGACCACCTCGGGCTCCTCGCAGTACGCGGGATACCGTGTCGAAAGATCTTACTAATAGTAGTCATACGCGATGGCGTTCTGTAGTCGAAGCCTCGATATCTACGTCTATGAGTAACTGAGCCACCCGTAATGATTGATCTTCCTTTCCTTGCCAACCTGATTCCACTGTCCATGCTTGTCGTTCTCTCCACTCTCCCGGGAACCGGCGGACTCCTGGTTCCCGGCAGGCCCTGATCTCGTTTTCGGGCGAGGAGCGCGCCGGCCGCCCGTGCGGCTGGCCACACCACCGGCGTACTCGGCGTCCCAGCGTAGACATACCCGCCGCGTCGTGCCGTCACTCCGCACCGCCTCGCATTTGCGAGAACTCCACTCCGGATGCATCACCGACGGTCCCGACTCTCGATCCACCGACGGATTTCGATGTTCGTCAGACGGGCCCCGATGAGGATCTCCACCATGCGGTAGAGGCGTCTGTTCAGGGCCCGCCCTCAGCTTGATCTTTAACCTTTTCGCTACTGGTGGGCGGTCACGGTCAGGTCAGCTCTGTTGCATCCGGCTGGCGAGACTTTCGTGCTGGCATGATCAAACAAAGTGGAGTCCACTTGCTTGTGGGGCTCCATCCCTGCCCGGCCACGACGGCTTCCTCCTCCAACCCGCTGGAGGGTTCCCACTTTCGTGGACAGTGACCTTCAGGTCCGTTGTCTCCGAAAGCGGGAACCCTCCAGACCCCCATGACCCTGCTGGTTT
>NZ_CAKJTM010000217.1:0-3140 GCF_917627345.1 Protofrankia sp. CiP3
TCCCTACCGCGACCGCCGAACACGGTGGCCCGGCCCGACTCCGGCAGGTACGCATTTCCTGCGGCGAACCGCGCCAGGCGCCCGTGGGCACCGCAGCCGGCGGGGTGCCGAGCCCCGGAGCCGGGCCTACCCGCCGGTTACTTTTCCTCCTGTGTGAGCGTCGTTAACGGCACCCCACGTACCGGGCCGCCGGACGAAGGGGCCGGCGGGGCCGCATGATGGCGGTGACGGGCGTGCAGCATGGCCAGCGATAGTGGACATCTCCGACAGCAGACGGACACGATGAGCGGATGGTCCGTAACTGGTGGATCCGGTGGACTCCGGGATGGTGGCGGGACCGGCGGCTGTTCGTGGCGCACGTGTCGGTCTACGGCGACGACTTCATGGCCGGGCCGTTCCCCGGCCTGAACGCGTCGATCCGGTGGGCCGAGCAGCTCGTCCAGGACGCCGACCCCGCCTCCGTCGTCGAGATCCACGGCCACTACGAGACGTACACGCCCCGGCAGACCCGCCGCATCGCCCTGCACTGAAGACCGGCGGCGCCGGCGCCGGCCGGGCCTCGTAATTCCAGCAATCATGACACATCGCGACGCAACCGCCGGAGCAATAACCGCACATGGGACAGCGAACATCCGACCACCCGAGCTGAACAGCTACGATAAGTTGATATAGCCGGCACGTTCCGCATTATGATCGACTCTGTTTTTGATCGCCCACGACTTGATCGGTATCGAAAATAAAGATCGATAATGATCGAAAAGATGAAAGTGGATAAGATCAAAGATCTGCTTATTACGCGGCACTAGGGAGTTTTGCCATGGTGGACCCGGTTGCAACAACGGTCGCTCTTCTACTAGCCAAGAGCGCTTTGGAAAGTGCAGGTGGTCAGGTCGGTGAGAGTGTGTGGCGGGTGCTAACCCGGCTTGGTGACATCGTACAGCGGCAATGTCAGGAGGGAAGCGACGACGAGGAGACGCTGTCTCGGGCGCTTGCTGCTCCGGAGGATCCAGCCGCTGTCGAAAGACTTGCGCATCTGGTTCAGGAAATCATGGAAAGTGATCCCGAGTTTCGTAATCTTGTTGCCGAACTCGCAGAAGTTCCGTTGTCTGCTCATCCTGTGTTCAAGACGACCGTTCTTTCCGGTGGGTCAGTTGAGAAACTCGTCAACGTCGGTAACGTTTACGGGGATGTCCAACTTTGAATCATGAACAGTCGGGGAAAGATACCATGGCGAAGCCAACCGATGAAGAGCGTGAGCTGTGGGAGCGACTTAAAGATGCGTTGGAGGACGACTGGCGGGGCCGAGCGGTTCTAAGTCAATTAGGCAGGGATCCGAAGGAAGGAAGCGAGTCACTCTCGAAGCTTCTTTCTGAGATCCAACATCTCGGCGGGACATATTCACCGAAGCTTGCCACGATCGTCGCGTCCGGCGGAGACGTCGGGAAGCTGGTAAATGTCGCTCAGGTAGTGAACATCGGCGCTGTTCGCCGCCGTCGAATAACTGTTTTTTACGCTTTCGTTGGGGCGGTGGTCGTTCTTTCCGGAGTGCTCACCTCGACCGTCATCTACGTGAACTCGCCAGATGATGGTGCAAAGAAGATCAGTACGGCCATCGATGCTGACCCGTCGAATGCGCTCACTGGCCGAGCCGGGTCTGGCACTGAGTCGGAGCCGCGAAGGCTTCCATCGTGGCTCCTAGATCCCAATGACCCATTCGCTGCGTCGTTACCGGCCGCCTATGTGCCGTCCGAAGCCGTCACGGCATTAGCTCGTGCCCCAGTCAACAGCTACTCGGGCTATGATGGAGTTCCATACGAGATTCGAGCAGTATTTTTGAGATCCGCTCCGGAGGACGGATCCTCGGCTGCGAAGCCCGGCCATCATAAGATTGTGGTGGCAGTCCGTTTTGTCAACATTCAGAGTGACCGTAAGGCTCCGGTACCCATAGGCTCGGATTTCTTCGGAGTCGCGGTACCCATACAATATGTAGGTATCCAAGATCGGGATCTCGACGATAAACCTAACGGTAGATCTATCTGCGACTGGGGAAGTGGCTGGGAAAATAGCTGGACAAGCAGCAACACGAGCATTCAGCCCGATCGTTGTATTCAAAAACTTAAGCTTGCCCGTCAGGACGCTGATTTTAACTATGTCGATGTCAGAATTCCTGCACGAGAATATCTCGACCTTCTCTTCGTGGTAGTGGCTGACATCAGTGATGCTATACCAGGCCAGGCGCTTATATTGTTGGCACATGATAAGTTGCTAAGTACCGGCAGGCTATGAAGGACGACTTCAACCGGTCCTGGCGACGCGGCTACCGGATACGCATCGCCATAGTCGCCCTCGGTGCCATCTTCATGATCCCGGCTGTCGGCCTCGCCATCGTGCACGCGGCATGGGGCTGGCAGCTCCTTCTCGGCGCCGCCCTTCTCGCCGCAATCCGCGTCGTCGAGTTGGCCGACGACGCGGCCAGCAGGGCCGACGTGCTGCGAGCCGAGGCCCACGCGGTCACTCTCGCCGGCCGGGACGCGGTCCTGGCATCCATCGACTGGGACGCCAGCCACAACCCCGACCGGCGCGGCCGGCTACGCGTCCTGCTCTCGACCATGCCCAACGACGCCCAGCGGCGCCGCGCCACCGAACACGCCCCTCACTGACCCACCCTTTTCGATCACATTCCGACACCCAGAAAGGCACCACAATGATCAAAATGTCTGTTGTGCGGGACGCCGCGCTGACCGTCGGCGCGGTCGCCGTCGGTGTCATGGCCGCCGCCGAGTTCGACGTGTTCCCGGTTCGGACCCGGCGGACTGTCCCCACGGATGCCCTGCCCGCAACTCGCCACGGCTGGGTGTACATCGCCGACGGGATGTCCGGCCCGCGGGCCCGCCGGCTGCGTCCCGCCACCGCGCAGGAGGCGGCGGCCAGCGCGGCGTCCCGCGCCGCCGGTGACGGCGGCTGGATCGGCCTCGGCACCGACGGACAGACCTACCGCATCGACGACCCGCACGTGATCGACCACGGCGGCCGGTACAGCGCAACCCAGCAGGTAGACATCGTCTACGTCGACAACGGCGAGCGGGACGCCAGCACGCAGAGCACCGACGGCCTGACGGTCTACGACGACATGGCCGCCC
>NZ_CAKJTM010000218.1:0-3076 GCF_917627345.1 Protofrankia sp. CiP3
GACCAGCTGTCTGGTGCCTGGCCGCAGCTGCCGGCCCCCCGCCCGTGTCCGACCGGCCCGGCGACGCCCCCGCGGGGCCGGGCCTGCGGCCTCCCGCGCCGATGCCACCCGAGAAGTACCGGGGGTGAGCGGCCACGACCAAGTACATCGGCCGCGGCCGTCGCCGCCGTCGTCCTGCTCATCGTGCTGATGGGCGCCGCCGCCGGCCAGATGGCCGAACGGGTGCTGTGTGTGCCGGTCGTCGGCTGGGTGCGCGGCTGCGGGAGGGGCAGCTCACCCAGTCAGGACGCCCTCGACGACATCCCACCCGACTATCTGAACCTCTACATGCAGGCCGCCTCCACCTGCCCTGGCCTCGGCTGGACCGTCCTCGCCGCGATCGGGAAGGTCGAGTCCTTCTCCGGACTACGAAGACCCGGGGTCCGGCAGGGTGCGAAAGGCGATCTTGAATGTGTCGGTGCGCGACGGCGGCGTCGACCTGGTGGGCGGGGTCTTGGTCCGCGGTCGAGGGGCGACCCAGGACCCAGAGGCCACGACCGCCGCCCGCCGGGCCGCGGAGGACACCGCCGCCCGCGCCCAGGCCGGGCTGCGCCAGGTGCTGGACCGTGCCGTGCTCGCCGAGGTCGACCGGGACCGGCTCGGCCGCGGCCCCACCAGCCCCGTTCTGTCGCCGCCGGCGATCGCGGCTGAACCACCTACACAGACGGCCGCCGGGGCAGAACCCGGCGGCCCGCCCGCGCGGCCCGCGGCCCGTGGGAGTGGCGTGCGCGATATTACCCCAGTAGCTGCTGATTAACTCTCGATACACATGCCAGCATGTCGAGAATCTGGTATTTGTCACAGGAGTAGAAGGGGTTGAAAGTGACGTTAGCCGGCTTGGCTTGCATGAGGTTCTTGAGGAACTGGCTGTTCTTCAGTCCGAAGACGGCTTTTCCCCAGTTTGCTGCGGACAGTTTGTCACGAACTCCGGCAGGATAGCCGTTCCAGCCGACAAGGTCTGGAAAACGCCACGTGTGATAGGCGTTCTCCGGTGGCTCGTCGCCGGATGTTGCGGGCCGGAAGCTATGGGTTCCCGCGCCGTCTTTATGGTAGACGATCTTCGGATGAGTGCTAATCCAGCGGATCTGGCTGGCTGGGTAGATGTTGAATTTCCCGTGTGCCGAGGTGGCGACGTACTTCGCCTGCTTGTTCTGCGTCCAGATAACGACATGTTCCCAATCGTGCGTGTGGCCGATGCCAGCAAAGGTGAGCTGGTCCTTCTCGAAGTAGAGGTCGTAGATGATCGCGCACCAGCCGTTACTGCAGTAGTAGCGCGAGTATCCGTTGGTGTTGTCGAGGTCGCTCCTGTCGTGGCAGCTACCGCTGAGCGAGCCCGATGGGTTGAGCCCGATGGGTTGAGCCCGCTGTTCAGCGTTCCGGTAGGGCCGATCGCAGGGGTGGGGTAGCAGCCGTCAGCGTCGTAGTCGTACGCCGGCTGGAAGGTCCGCTCGAAGCTGCCCGCGTTGGCAGACAGCCGGGTGGGGGGAGACGAGGTTGCCGCGCTGGCCGGTGCCGACGTGAGGCCAATCAGCACGGCCGTCAAGATCCCCGAGGTCGCCATCAGCTTTGAAATGAGACTAGCCATAACCCGGGCTCGATGGGGAGCCGCTGCTGTATCCCGTGGCCGAGGGGTCAATCCCGCGCGGTCACCCTGGTTTCTTCTTCTCATCAACTCTCACTCGTGGGGTTGTTCTTGGCGCGCATGGCGGATCCGGCTGCGCGGCGTGGAAAATCTGGCCGACTCAGGTCTTCCGGGCCCTCTCGTCGACCACGTAGGAGATGGCGCGGCTCGCCGGTGACAGCCTTAGTCCGGAGATGAGCCGATTGCCTAGAATCAGTGCGTGTGGCGGGCCTCGCTGGCACTTCTTGCTGATCGCCAAGCAGTTTGCTGCTGGCCAGCAAGAAGCTGGGCCATTTGACTGCCGCGCTGTCAGCAGATTCTGAACCCCTGGATTCTTTCGAGATCTTGGCGCACACCTCCTTCCTTTCGGTGTTTGAATCGTTTCGTTGCGTCACCGCGTCATGTGTCAGTGGTGGGGGACGACAGATCCAGACAAGCGGGCCACCGCACGCGGGCCGCGCTGTGATAATGGGCGTAGGCCACGTAAAGCGACATTCGTAGAACTACGTAGCAACCAGGAAGCGCGATGATCGTTCCTCGGAAGTACCGCCAAGTGCTCGACTTCGCTCAGGAGCTCTATCGCCACCATCCAGCAGAGATCGACTACGGGGTGATAGCACAGACCATTCAGAATGTCCTCGAATGTCCTGTATGTACTTTCTCTGAGGTGGGCCTTTCGGAAGCCGGCGCATTGGGCCTTGGCTGGCCAGAGACGCAGGTCGACTCATCCGAGATCACTACGATCACCTTGCGAAATATGCACCGACACCCCCTGATCCGGCGCTACGTGAACACCTCCGATCGCAGGCCGCTGGCCGTGACGGACCTGGTCCCCCTGTTGCGGTGGAAATCCTCGGCGGCAGGTTCGGACATTCATGCCGCCCTCGACTTCTACGACCACATCGCCATCCCCATGGAGTCGCCACGGGGCACCATGAGGTCGTTCGCTTTGGGGCGAAGCGACGGGGGCCCGTTCACGGGCCAGGAACGGCAGTTGGTACTCGCTCTCCACCCGCTCCTTGCCGCCATGGATGACAAGGCGCGGCAGCTCCGGCAGCAGACACCCGCGTCCCTGACTCCCCGAGAGGAACAGATCCTACAAATGGTCCGGACCGGCTTGACCAGTCGCCGGATAGGCGCCCGGCTGCGGCTGTCCCCCCGCACCGTCGAAAAGCACCTGCAGTCCGCCTACAGCAAGCTCGGTGTTACCAACCGGATCGACGCCATCAACGCCTTCATTACGGATGCCGCTACCTCCGGCGCGAGTTCACCGCTACATCCCACCTGCCGCGACCACGACAGCCAGCACACCGGCGACGATGGCCTGGACACCGAGCGCGGCGCGACTGCCCCGTAACGATCAGTCTCGAACGGGAATGAACCGCATGGCCCCGCTCTCCCTGCGCCGTCTCCTCC
>NZ_CAKJTM010000219.1:0-2050 GCF_917627345.1 Protofrankia sp. CiP3
TCTCGGTTCACTCCGCTCTTCTCACCGTGATCCGGTCGGCATGGATGCCGACGGTCACGGCATACTGCCGGTTCTGACAGTCGATCTTCGGATTCTCTTCTCGTCGTCCATCCGTTCCACGCGCTGCGTGGCCAGCGCCTCGAGGTCCTCTTCGTGAAGCGGTGGGCGGGCAGGACGTTGTTCGTCTGTGCGCGGCCGGGTTCGGGCCAGGTCGGGTTGCCGGCGGCGTGGACGGACCGTGGTCCGGCCGCGGAGCATGCCCGGCTGTCGGTCGATGGGCTGGCGGCGCTCGGTGTGGTGACACGCGCCCTCACGGTCGTTGACGGCGGTGAGTAGTCATGCGATTGTCTTGTGTGATGACTCCACCCAAGATCCCGGCAGATCTGGGCACAACGAGCACGGAGGATCTTCTTGTGCGGCGACGGGCGCTGGCCGACGGGATCGGCGACCTGCAGCGGCTGCTGGCCGGGGTGCTCGTCGAGCAGCACCGCCGGTGCGGCAAACCGGGATGTTCCTGCGCGGCCGGAGACGGGCACGGACCCTACTCCTACGTCAGCCCGCGCCAGATCGAGCGCGGCCGGTTGCGCTACGTCCCGACCCGCTTCCTCGCGGTGGTGCACCACTACCTGGACCGCTCCGGCGCGGTCGAGGCGGCACTGGCGGAGATCTCGACGATCAACGTCGAGCTGCTCGCACGCCGGGAGCTGACCTAAGCGATGACCGTCGCCGTTCTGTCCGGACCTGCCCGCCGCGAGGCGGTTGCGGTGGTGGCGAACATGACGGCCAGCGCGCTGGGAGCATGCGATGAACGGCGAATACAAGATCACATCCGCGCATCGGCGGCGGGCGGCGCTGGTCTACCTGCGTCAGTCGACGCTGGTCCAGCTCCGGGAGCACACCGAGTCGACGCTGCGCCAGTACGCCCTGCGGGACACAGCGGTGGAGCTGGGCTGGGCGGCTGCGGACGTGGAGGTGATCGACACGGATCTGGGGCTGTCCGGGGCCTCGACGCGGGGCCGGGAGGGGTTTCGCCATCTGATGGCCCGGCTGTGTCTGGGCGAGGTCGGGGCGATCTTCGGGTTGGAGATCTCCCGGCTGGGCCGGTCGAACGCGGACCTGGCCCGGCTGGCGGAACTGGCCCGGCTGACGGACACGCTGCTCATCGACGCGGACGGGGTCTACGACCTGTCCGACTTCAACGACCAGCTGCTGCTCGGCCTGAAATCGACGATGGCCGCCGCGGAGCTGCACATCATGGCGGGCCGGCTGCAGGCGGCGAAGCGGGCGGCCGCGCAGCGCGGCGAGCTGCGCACCCCGCTGCCGGTCGGCTACGTCTACGACGCCGAGGGCGCCCAGGTCATCGACCCGGACGAAGAGGTCCAGGGCGCGATCCGCGACGTGTTCGCCGCGTTCGCGCAGACCGGCTCCGCGTTCGGGGTGATGACCGCGTTCGCGGGGCGACGGTTCCCGCTGCGTGCCTACGGCGGGGCGTGGGCCGGCCAGCTGCGCTTCGGCCCGCTCACCCACGCCCGGGCCAGCTCGGTGCTCAAGAATCCCGCCTACGCCGGCGTCTACGTCTACGGCCGCTACGCGACCCGCACGAGCGTGGCGCCGGACGGGACGGTGCGCAGCCACCAGGTCCAGCTGCCCCGCGACCAGTGGCCGATCGTGATTCAGGACCATCATCCCGGCTACATCACCTGGGCGGACTACCTGGCGATCGAGGCGAAGCTCGCGGCGAACCAGACGAACGCCGGGGCGCGACCCGCCCCGGGAAGGGCTCGCGCTTTGCCAGGGCATCGTCTACTGCGGCAGCTGCGGACGGGCGATGGGCACCCGGTATCACCAGAGTGGCCGCGGCGCCTACGAGTGCACGTCGCGGCTGCTGGCCGAGCAGACGCCGACCTGCCGCTCGGTCCTGGCCGCCACCGTCGACGACGCGGTCGCGGCGGCGCTGCTCGACGCGGTCACCCCCGCCCAGATCGCCCTCGCGCTGCAGGCCGCCGGCGAGGTCGCCGACCGTCACGGCCGCTCTATCCGCGCGGCCGAA
>NZ_CAKJTM010000219.1:2533-3548 GCF_917627345.1 Protofrankia sp. CiP3
ACCGAGGCGGCGCTGACCGCCGCCCGTGACACCCTGCCCCCGCCTCCCGACCAGGACACGCTACGCGCGCTGGCCGCGGACCTGTCCGGCCTCTGGCACGCCGAGACGACCAGCGACCGCGACCGCAAACGGCTGCTGCGCACGCTGATCTCGGACGTGACCCTGTTACCCGAGACCGACCGGGCCAAAGCCCGGATCGGGATCCGCTGGCACACCGGCGCCACCGACGAGATCGCCCTGACTCGCGCGCCCAACCGCGGCACCGCCCGGCGAACCCCGGCCGACGCCCTCGCACTTATCCGCGAGGTCGGCCCGACCACGAGCAACGACGACCTCGTCGCCCTGCTCGCCGCCCGCGGCATGACCACCGGCGAAAGCAAGCCATTCGACCTCACGGCGATCCGCTGGGTCCGCCACGCCTACAAGATCCCAGGACCGCGCGCCCACGAGGACGGCGAACGCAGCGTGAACGAGGTCGCCGCCGACCTGCGCTGCAACCCCGGCACCGTCTACTACTTCATCAACCGGGGATATCTCCCAGCCCGCCACGGCGACGGCAACCGGATCTGCATCCTCTGGAACCCGCAGATCAAAGCCGATTTCCAGCACCGCATCAACACCGGCAGCCACCTCGACGCCCGTCCGACGGTCCCAGGCGCCGCCCAGCATGCCTGATCCCAGCCCACGCCAACCCCGCCCGGCGGGCACAAGCGACAGAACGCCCGCCAAGCCGAGCCCGGCATTCCACTCAACCCAGACACCCGGCATGGGGATAAAAAAGCGCTACTGCGCAGGAGGGCAATATGAAGCCACCATCCCGGTTATCGCGGACCGCGCCCAGCAGCAGCGGGTGCGTAACGCGTTGGAACCCGAATGGGAGGCCCGACTCGACCAGAAGCAGTACGGTTTCCGGCCGGGTCGCGGGTGTCACGACGCGATCGAGATGGTCCACAGAGTGCTAGCGGTGTCGAACGCGAAGCGCGAGTGGATCATCGATGCTGATCTGGCGTCCGCA
>NZ_CAKJTM010000220.1:0-3064 GCF_917627345.1 Protofrankia sp. CiP3
TTGGAGTGGGCTGAAGAGGAGCTGTTGCAGGAGGATCTGGCGGCCCTTCCGCCGACGGGCCACGTGCCGCTGGACGCCCAGGAGCTGTTGGCTGAGCTCGGTGCCGAGGAGATGGCCTTCATCCGGGCGGCTACGGAGGTCCGCACCTACGACCAGGGCGAGGTCGTGTATGACGAGGGTGACCCGGCGGATGCGCTTTACTTCGTCACTCGAGGGCTGGTGAACATCGAGGTAAGCGCGGGTGGGAACCGTTGGTTCCGGCTCAAGACGGTGTCTGCTGGAAGCGCCTTCGGTGAGCTCGCGATCGTCGATGGTGGCGTGCGGACGACTCGTATCGTTTCCGCTGGGATCACGGTCTGTGAGGTGCTGTCGACGGTGGCGTTCGAGCTGCTGTTGAAATGCCATCCGGGGGCGGGGGATGCCATTTTCCGGGCGATCGCGCGGAGCCTGTCCTGCCGGTTGCGGGAGACCACGAGGGAGATCCAGGCCCTGGAGGAGGGATGACGGGAGCAACCGGTCCGTCCACGTGACCTTGCGCAATCGCGGCTAGGCGTGGCCCCCGGTGACGGTCTCGGCCCTGAGTTGAACCGTCGGCATCCCCGCCCTTTATGAACCCAGGACCTCCAAAGCGCGGCGCGTGCTCCGCTCATACGGTGCGGCAGCCGGGCCGAAACCCTGGCCACAGGATGAGTGGTGCATAAAGATCATTTTACGGCAAGGTGGAGGAACTGTTTCCTCGTCGTGGAGCTTGGCCGGAGTCCCGGGCCGAACCATTGGATCCGGGGTGAACAGCTGGTGGCGTCTACCTGGCGGCCGGCCCCGAGGAGCTGGCGCGGGCGATCCCTGACGATCATGGGTGCATGATGATCGAACTGTCGTGCCAGACAGATTGCCGTGTCAGGTCAGAGACAGGGAGCCGGTAAGTTCCCGGCCCGGAGCCAACCGAACCCGGAAAACGCGAGGGGATACCTCCCCCGAGGCGTCCCACATGCGTCGCGCCCATTCGGAGTTCGGCCAGCGTGTATCCGGTGACCACCATGCGCCTGCGAGGTCCACCTGGTCCAGCTGGGCGCCGGTGAGGTTCGCCCCGAACAGGCGGGCGTCGGTGAGGGTCGTCTCGGTGAGGGTCGCCCTGTCCAGCTGGACGCCGGACAGGTCAGCTCGCTCCAGCTGGCTGCCGGTGAGGTTCGCCCCGGCCAACCGGGCGCCGGTGAGGGTCGCCCCGGCCAACCGGGCGTCGGTGAGGTTTGCCCCGAACAGGCGGGCACCGGACAGGTCGGCCCCGGCAAGCTGGGCACCGGTGAGGTTTGCCCCGAACAGGCGGGCGCCGGACAGGTTCGCCCCGAACAGGCGGGCAGCGGACAGGTCGGCCCCGGCGAGCTGGCTGCCGGACAGGTCGGCCCCGGCGAGCTGGCTGCCGGACAGGTCGGCCCCGGCGAGCTGCCCGCCGGACAGGTCGGCCCCGGCGAGCTGCCCGCCGGACAGGTCCGCCCCGGCGAGCTGAGCGCCGGACAGCTCCGCATCGAACAGGCGGGCGCCGGACAGGTTTGCCCCGGCCAGCATGCTGTCGGACAGGTCGGCCCCGGCCAGCATGGTGTTGGACAGGTTCGCCCCGGCCAGCATGGTGTTGGACAGGTTCGCCCCGAACAGGCAGGCGCCGGACAGGTCGGCTCCGGCGAGCTGAGCGCCGGACAGGTCCGCCCCGGCCAACCGAGAGCTGATGGCGCCCACCGTTGCCGGCTCGGCCAGTTCTCCCTGCGTTTCCGCCGCGGTGGGCGAGTGGGCCTGGATCCGGGGACTGAGGTCATCACGGAAAAAGGACGTAGCAGGGAGCGGGTGAATGTCGTCGGTAGTCATTGCCTGTCCCCTTCTTTTCAGCGGCTTGCGATGGTGGTGCAGGAGCCTGGCCACGGCGCGAGCCGCGGCCACATCGTTATAATCCTCGTGATCTTGACATGAGAATAGCCTGGTGCGCTCAACGACACAGTGGTACACCCCGTCCCGGGGCGGCTGGGGTCCTGCGGCCTCTTGTGAAAGATCGTGGCGCGGGGAGTTCGGCGGGCTTCGTTGAGCCGCGGAGAGCAGCCTGGATGGTGAGGACGACGCGTGTGGTACGGCGCTGTTCGGTGCGTATCCAGGCCCGGCAGAGGCGGCTGAACGTCAGGAAACGGCTGCTGACGAAGTAGGTCGTCAACGCCGCGCCTCCGTCCGGAAATTATCCCACCCGACATAACTCTATATCGGCGAATGGACGTAGTCCGACGATCAACCTGTCGGGGAGGAGTCCTCGATGCCCGCCGTGGTCAGGGGCAGTTCTCCGGCGACCATGGTAGGTAAGGCCGCGTGGGCTTCTCCAGACTCGTTCCTTGATCATTTGTGCGCTCGTCGACCATGCGTGCAGGATTGGCCAGGTATACCATGCCGGGGCATCGGTCAGCATCAGAAAGAGGTTCTCCTGGCACGATCGTGGGTGTGATCGCTGTGCGATGGGTCGCCATAACAACAGACCGTGTCCTTCCCTCGCTGGGCTGCGCGATCGGCGAGAAACCGTTGCCCGGCAAAGGAAGAATGGTGTGCGTCTCCGGCGGATGGCGCAGAGGCCCTCGGGGCCGAATCGGTGATGCTGGAACAGGCGGCTCTCGGCGGGGGCGAGGAGGCTGTCCGCACACGATGAAGAAGATCGTAGCTTCAACAGCGTTCATGTCGTGACTGAAAGTATGTGGATGCTGGCCGGGGAGGGCCGGCGGCCGCTGATGGGCCCTGGGCCGGGAATCCTCCGGCCGCTCATCGAGACAGAGCTGGACCGGGTGGCCTGTGCCGAGCACGGTGTCGTGGGGGCCGGGTGCGTGCTCTGCGACGGTGCATGGACCTGTTCCATGGCGTGGCCGTGCGCATGGGACGCCTCACGATTACGCGTTTGTCAGCATCCGCAGGGAGGCGCTTGACGCCCATCTCCCCGGGCTTGTGGCTTCCGTTCACCTGTACTGTTGATTCTTACGGTGGCCATGGTTGGCGATGGCTTAGTGGTCGGCGCCGGAAGTTCATCCAGGGCCTGCCGGCGCCA
>NZ_CAKJTM010000221.1:0-2075 GCF_917627345.1 Protofrankia sp. CiP3
AGGAGAACGCAACCGCATCAAAATCCGGGTGCGGTCAGCGATGGCCGCCCAAGCCAAAGTCGAAGGCCGCTACCTCGGCGGACGACCCCCCTACGGCTACCAGCTCGCCGACGCCGGACCCCACCCCAACCCCGCCAAAGCCGCCGACGGCAAACGCCTCCACGTCCTGGAACCGGACCCGGTTACCAGTCCCATCATCGCCAGGATCTTCCGCGAGTACGCGACCGGCCGCGGACTGTATGCGATCGCCGAAGGACTTACCGCGGACGGCATCCCCAGCCCGTCCGCCCATGACCCGGTACGTAACCCGCACCGCACGGGCATCGCCTGGTCCAAAGCTGCGCTGCGCGCGATCCTGACCAACCCCCGCTACACCGGCCGCCAGGTCTGGAACCGCCAACGCAAGGACGAGGTACTCCTCGACGTCGAGGACGTCGCTCTCGGCTACGAAACGCGGATGCGCTGGAACGACCCAGATGTCTGGATCTACTCGGCCGCCGCCGTCCACCCGCCATTGGTCGACGACGAGACCTTCGCCCAGGTCCAGGCCCGCTACAACGTCCGCAAAGTCGACCCGAGCGGACCGCGCGAACCCAAGCGCACCCGACACCCCTACCAGCTGCGCGGACTCATGCACTGCGGACTCTGTCGGCGGCGGATGCAGGGCAGCTGGAACAACGGCAAACCCCACTACCGCTGCGTCTACCCCGACCAGTACGCCCTCGCCAACCACGTCCACCATCCCCGCAGCATCTACGTCCGCGAAGAGCTCATCGTTCCCCATCTCGACCGCTGGCTCGCTCGCGCCTTCAGCCCAGCACGTCTGCCCACGACCATCGCCGCCGTCACCGCTGCCCAGGACGACGAAGCCACGATCACCCACGACGCCGGCCTCGACCGAGCACGACGAACCATCGCCGACTGCGACGCGAAACTGGAGCGCTACCGGCTCGCCCTCGAAGCCGGCACCGACCCCACCCTCGTCGCCCGCTGGACCGCCAAAGCCAACACTGAACGCGCTGCTGCCCAGGCCCGACTCCGAGCCACCACCGGCCGCCAGCGCATGACCGAGCAAGAGATCACCGACGTCGTCACCGCGATGGGCGACATCGTGACTGTCCTGGGGGAGGCCGATCCCGCCGACAAGGCGGAGATCTACACTCAGCTCGGCCTACAGCTCACCTACGAACCTGGAGCACACCGAGTGATCGCAGAAGCCAAACCTCCGACGATCATGTACGAACGAGAGTGTCCGAGGGGCGACTCGGCCACTACGCCCACGCCCTCCATCAGTGGAAGCGTCTCGCGGTGGTGCGACCGGGATCTTGGCCGTGACGACCGGTCGGGCTCGTCGGTACGGTTCTCCACGAGCGCTGAACAGGTTCTCTGAACATCCATGGGTCGCGGAGCTTGCGCGTCAGATTCTCAGGGCGGGTCGTCCACATCCCCCTGGGGCGACTGCGCAGCCAGCCGCGAGCGAATCTCATCCCTGACCAGACTCGGAAGCGCTAGAGTATCGAGATCTTGATGTCGCGGCCAGGTCAATACCTGCTGCGGCGATAGCCCGGGCGGTCTCCAGCGGTCAGTGCATCATCCGGGCGTCCGCCTCATGCCGGAACCCCATGGATCCCAGCACGATGCGGGTGGTGCACTGACCGGTTGAGACCACCGGCTGGGTAGGCGTCAACGTCGACGACGCCGCGGAGCCGGACTGGGAGAAGGTCGCTGGACTGCTGGAGCAGGCGTGGCGGATGACCGCGACGAGGCGGGCTGTCGCCGCCTTCGACGCCATCCGCGCCAGATCCGACTGAACCTGCCTACCACCAGCACGATCCACCAGCGGCTTGAGCGGTCACGCTACGCGGACCGCCTCGTGGCAGAAGAGGACGGTTCGCGAAATCCACAGCGGATTACACAGAGTTACGTAGACGCCGCCCTCGGACGACAGTCGCAGCCGCTCGTGGAACCGAGGCGGGGCTGGAATTGCTGATCATCAGACGGTGTTCACAGGCAGGTTGGCTGTCCGGAATCGGCTACACGGGTTTTTCGACGCCTGGGAGCCTTTCGGAAACTCA
>NZ_CAKJTM010000221.1:2383-3363 GCF_917627345.1 Protofrankia sp. CiP3
TTCTATTACTTTATCGACCTTTGGTTTCCCTGGGTGACGGTACGATTCCGTAACTATGCGGCCATCGCCTTCTTGACCCTGTCGAATGTAAGAAGTCGTACGGAGTGGTGCTCGTTGAGGACCTGGAGGCCGACGGCTGCCTGGATATCGATATCGATGCGACTGAGGTCGCTGCGGTAGCGGGTGGCCAGGATCCTCCAGTTCTTCACGTGGCCGACTCCCCACTCGACGGGGACCCGGATTTTCGCGAAGACGGTGTTGACATCCTTCTCGATGTCCGTGAGCTCTTTACCCCGAGGCTTCTTGATCGGCGCGCACAGGGCATCGGGTTCGCCTTTATAGCCACCGTCGCTGATTCCCTTTCCTCCGCCCGCCTGGGTGACCAGATCGACCCAGCCCGCCTCACGGAAACAGTGGATATCGTGCCAGCTACCCGGAAAGGCACGGCTGGCGCCGATCAGCCGGCCGTGGATATCGACGAAGAGCTGGATATTAACGCCGTGCGTGCGGTGCTTGCCGGACAGCAGCTCATTGCCGCGATGCTTCCAGTGAAAAGTCGGTATGAGGGTCCCGTCGACGAGGCAGACCTTACCCTCCAGCAGCAGGCCCAGCAGCTCCTCGCGCTCCTTCTCGTCCTCGTCGGGGTACCCGAAGGTGCGTGCGAGGAAGTCGACCATGGGCTGGTAATAGTCCCAGGCGGTGCTCAGCCCGATGTCGAAATCCTCGTGAAGATCTTGATAGGTGGCGTTGCGGCGCAGCCGGCAGAGCGTCAGCTTGAGAGCTTGGACCACCGTCAGTTTCTTGGGGCGGCCGACCAGCTTGTGCCAGTCGGGAAACTCTTTCATCGCCAGCGCGACGACGACGTCGGCGGCTCGGTTGCTCAGTCCAGGCAGACGGTACACTGGTGGCACCCTTTCTGTGATTGTGCGGATTCCGCAGAACCCATACATCACAGAGAGGGCTTTTTTGCGCCTACGACA
>NZ_CAKJTM010000222.1:0-2090 GCF_917627345.1 Protofrankia sp. CiP3
CGGGACCACACCCGGCATAACGAACGGGCCTCCGTCTGTCCGGTAGCCGCGCTGTCCTGTCTGTCGAGAGGCCTGATCGACAGACAGGAGGGATCATGGACTCGTATAGGTCCGACCGACGGAGACGGATCCAGGTGGACGGTCCGCTCGCGCCGTTCGCGGCCGGTGTGCGCCAGGAGTTGCTCGGTCTCGGCTATGCCGAGGACACGGTGTGCGAGCACATGCACCTGCTCGCGGACCTGAGCGGATGGCTGGCGGGCCGGCAACTGGCCACCGCCGGTCTGACGTCTGCGGCCATCGAGGGGTTCCTGCGGACCCGGCGGGCGGAGGGGCGCCGCACAGGGTTGACCATTGCGGCGGTCGCGCCGATGCTGACCTACCTGCGGGCGGTGGGCGCCGCTCCGCCAGCGGCGGCACCGGCCCCGCCGACGCCGTTGGAGGTCCTGCTCGCCGACTACCGCGACTACCTGGAAGGTGAACGGGCACTCGCGGAATCCTCGGTGTCCCAGTACCTGCGGTGCGCCCGCGGGTTCCTGACCTGGTTACCGGACCCGGCGGGCCCCGGCCTCGCGGACCTGTCCGCCGGCCAGGTCATCAACTACGTCCGGACATGGGCCGCGCGCCGGCAGAGCGCCCCGACGGACATGGTGACCCTGCCCGCGCTGCGGTCGCTGCTGCGTTTCTTGCACCTGACCGGGACGGTCACGCTGCCGCTGGCGGGGGCAGTCCCCGCCAGCCGCGGACGGCCCGTGCGCGGGCTCCCTCGCGCCGCAAACGGTGACGACGTGCGCACGGTGCTCGCGCGCTGCGATCGCGACAGCGCGTCGGGCCGCAGGGAGTTCGCCATCCTGCTGATGTTGGCACGGCTCGCGGTGCGCGGCGGCGAGATCGCCCGGCTGCGGCTCGAGGACATCGGATGGCGGTCCGGCGAGGTCACGATCCGGGGCAAGGGCGGGCGGGTCGACACGCTGCCGCTTCCCGCCGACGCCGGCGAGGCGATGGCCGACTACCTGCTGCACGCCCGTCCTGCCAGCAGCGCGGCGACGCTGTTCCTGACGCTCTACGCGCCGTTTCGGCCGTTGACGGTCAGCGGCGTGACCCAGCTGGTCAAGGCTGCCTGCCAACGCGCAGGTGTGGCCGGGTTCTCGCCCCACCGCGTCCGGCACGCCGTCGCCTGCGACCTGCTCGCGGCAGGCGCGTCGATGGAGGAGATCGGACAGCTGCTCCGGCACGCTGACCAGCGCACGACGGCGCTGTATGCCCGTCTGGACGACGCGCGGCTCACCGAACTGGCCCGGCCCTGCCCGCAGGGAGCACCGCTATGACCACGACGATGCGGGCACGTGTGGAGGAGTACGTGGCGATGCGCCGCTCCTTGGGCTACCGCCTGGTCGCCGACGCCCGCATGCTCCACGACTTCGCTACCTGGCTCGAGGGCACCAGCCAGACCACTGTCACCGTCACCGGGGCACTGGCCTGGGCGAACCTGCCGGCAGAGGCGTCCGCGGACACACGCAGCCGCAGGCTCACCATGGTGCGCGGCTTCGCACGTTACCTGGCCGCCTACGACCCGGCCTGCGAGGTCCCGCCCCTGAAGCTACTGCCATCGCGGCGGCACCGGCCGGAGCCATACATCTACTCGCCCAAGGAGATCGCCGCATTGGTGCATGCGGCCGGCACGCTCGCCGCACCCCTGCAGGCCGCGACCATGCAGGCCGTGGTCAGCCTGCTCGCCGTGACCGGCCTAAGAATCGGCGAAGCCGTCGGTCTGGACCGTGACGACGTGCACCTCGACCGCGGCCAGCTCACCGTGCTCGGCAAGAACGGCCTGATCCGGCGCGTGCCGCTGCATCCCACGACCGTGGCGATGCTGAGCAGCTACGCCGCACGCCGCGACCGGCACTGCCCGACCGCCGCGTCGTCACCGGCGTTCTTCGTCACCACAACCGGTCACCGGGTAAACCAGCACGCGCTGCAGTCCGCGTTCGGTCGGCTGGTCGCGCTCGCCGGCATCAGCACGCCGGGGCGGCGCCGACCGAGGCTTCACGATCTCAGGCATACCCTGGCGGTCACCACCCTGGTCGGCTGGT
>NZ_CAKJTM010000222.1:2393-3355 GCF_917627345.1 Protofrankia sp. CiP3
CCCCCACACCCTCGCGTCCTACCGCGACACTGTCAAACTCCTGCTGCGCTTCGTGCACCAGCGCAGCGGCCGACGCCCTGACCAGCTCCAACTCGCCGATCTGGACGCCGCCACCATCAGCGCGTTCCTTCAGCACCTCGAGACTGATCGACACAACAGCGTCGCGACCCGCAACACCCGCCTGGCCGCGATCCACGCCCTGTTTCGCTACGCCAGCCTGCACGCCCCCGACGAGGCCGAGCTGATCGCCCGCGTGCTCGCGATCCAGACGAAACGGACCGCCACCACGACCGTCCATTTCCTCGACCATGCGGAGCTCGAGGCGCTGCTCGCGGCCCCCGACCTGACGGGCTGGCACGGACGCCGCGACCACGCGCTGCTGGTCCTGGCAGCCCAAACAGGGCTGCGCGTCAGCGAGCTGACCGGACTGGCCCTCCACGACCTGCACCTGGGCACCGGCGCTCACGTCCGCTGCCACGGCAAAGGCCGCAAGGACCGTGCGACCCCGCTGACCAGCCACACCATCGCCGCTATCGCGCCTTGGCGCGCAGAACGGCTCGCGGCCGCGGCCGGCGGCACCGACCCGCTGTTCTGCACCCGGACAGGTCGATCCCTGTCCCGTGACGCCGTCAGCGGACTCGTCGCCAAGCACGCCGCCACTGCGGCACAACGCCGCCCGTCCATGCGAACGAAGATCGTCACGCCGCACGTGCTACGTCACAGCGCAGCTATGAACCTCCTGCATGCAGGCGTCGACATCACTGTCATCGCGCTGTGGCTTGGTCACGAGGACCCGACCACCACCAAGATCTACCTTCATGCCGACATGGCGCTCAAAGAGCAGGCGATCGCCCGGACCACCCCGCCCGGCACGCCACCAGCCCGCTACCAGCCCACCGACACGCTGCTCGCGTTCCTCGACCAGCTCTGAATCCACGGCACGTTATGCCGCGCCCAGTGGA
>NZ_CAKJTM010000223.1:0-3040 GCF_917627345.1 Protofrankia sp. CiP3
CAGCACGTCGGCCTCCGCACCGAGGTCACTGCGGCCGCTGACCACTCGAAGCAGGCCTGCGGCGTCAGAACCGGAAAGCGGCTGCAAGAGCGTCCTGTGGCAGTCCTCCAGCACATCAAGACGCTGCTGACTGGTTGCTATTACGGCGCAGTCGGGCGAGGCCGTCACCAGCGAGGTGACCTGGTCGGCGTTCGTCACGCCGTCGGCGACGATGAGCACGCGCCGAGGGTGGAGGAACGACAGGAAACAGGCGCGCGCTTCGTCGGGCTCCGTCGGGATATCGCCGGCTGCCATGCCGAGCCGCCGCAAAAGCCGGCCATGTATGTTCCACTCCAGCTCCTGATCACGGCTGCCCTCAAAAGTCACGAAAAGGCATCCGTCTGGGAACCGCGCCTGCACCCGGTGCGCCACGTGCTGGGCGAGCGCCGTCTTTCCGACGCCCGGCATACCGTGTATCAGGACGGTGGTCGCGCGATGGCTCTCCGGCCGTCCACCTATCGCACTAATCAGCTGGTCGGCCTCGGCGCCACGGCCGACGAAATCATAGGGGAGTGGTGGGATGTCGACAGGGGGCACTTTCGTCGGGCGGGCTACCGTTCCGGCCGATGAGTGGTCCGCTTCGTACCTGGCCACCAACTGACCGCCCATACCGAGGGTCGTGTCGCACTTCTCGACGAACTCTGGGGTTGGCCGGGCCTTGCTACATTCGATCTTGCTCACGTGGCCTTTTGAATAGTTGATCTGACGGGCGAAGGCCAGGAGCGTCAGTTTCTTCGCTCCCCGGGCATCCCGTAGCGCGGCACCGAACCCTCCGGCGCACTCGAGTTCTTCACCTGACACGACGTCTCCGGGGTTCCGTACGTGTTGTGGGCTGTAGGTAGGCTCCGACATCATATGGGCCTCGTGTCCGTCGGCGACGCCGGACCTGGCGGCAGGGCCGAAGTCCGGCCTGGGTCGTCTGGATGGCCGGCGCCCGAACCCTGGATGCGGTCCCGTCCGTCGGTGCCCTGACCCCTCGGTCGCGGCTGTCCCTCGGGGGCCGGCACGCCGGCCACCGGCCGCCCCACGGACGGCCCGAGTGCGCAGGTCAAGGGCGGTTTCAGCAGTTTCGCGGGCATAGGAAACGCAAAGTCCTTGCAACAGCGCGCGTAGGCAGCAAGGCTGGACTTAAAGGATGTATCCGGGTTCTTGCTGACATGACACCTGTACTCGGCCTAGCTGGGTAAATCGGAAGCCTGCGATGCCTCGGGAGGGGGCTGATGGCCGGGACGCGTGGGCGGACCGGGTGACCCGGCAGGCTGATCATGCGTGCCGACGCACCCGAAAGACTGCAAGCCACCAGGGCGGCAGCCTGTCAGGAAACAACGACGACACAGGACAGGACCATGGGAGGGCCGCATGGTAACAGGCGCTGAGGAAATAGCTGCCGCAAGAGCGGCGGTGCAGGTAGTGCAAATCGCACATAAGAACGGGTGGGGTGACAGAATCAGAGACTCGTTCAAGCATAAGCACCATGTGCTCGTGCTTGGCTCAAGCGGGACCGGGAAATCAAATCTTCTCGAGTCGTTGAAGACCCTCATTCCGCAAGCAATTGACCACATGGATCGGACGGAGCACGGGAGGACCGAGCGCCTGAAATTGGATTCGGAGCCGTTTGTCTTTCACGACACTCCGGGTCAGTTGGCGCATGCTCCGCGCCGGAGGGCCCAGATTCTTGAAGCCCTGAAGCATCCTCCGCTGGGAATAATCAATGTGACATGCTGGGGGTACCACGAGGGTCGTTCGGGTAGAGGCGAGGCCCTGGATGACCAGTACCATCCGCGCGAGGACTGGCTGGAGCGCAACAGGCTCCTAGAGCTGAAGGCAATGGAAGAATGGATAGACATAGTCGGCGAACACAGAACGAAACCGCAGTGGGTCATGACGCTTGTCAGTAAGTCCGACCTGTGGAGAGGCGACCGTGAGAGGGTCATCAGGTACTACGGAGAAGGCGAGTACGGGCAGCGGCTCGAACATGTGAGCGTGGACGGCCATAGCGTCTTCGAGTACTGCTCGGTCATTCATCGCTACTTCAAGGACGGCTATGTTTCCGGAGAATTTGACGACGACGCCCGCATCCATCTCCGGGAACGATTCATCACCCAACTCCTCCTTGCGGCGGTCAAGCGTGCAGGACGGTGACCACCAGCGGGACCCAGGGGCTCGCGAGTTGCCGTCCGCCATACATCTCCTGAAACAACTCGCCGGGCGACTGCATTACCTGAGAAGCGCGCTGCTAACGGTAACCGTACTGAATCTGCTGGCGGTCTCAGCTGTTTGGATCGCGAGAATCTTTTACCCCGGATCGAAGGAGATACTACTGATCGTCCCGAGCCTGACAGTCGCCGCCGGACTTCTTGCCGCCTCGATGTTCGAGGAGGATCGAAGAAGATCGAACTCACTGTTCGAAGAGATCAGTGACGAGGTCCAGTGGTTTATCGCGCCCACGGCCGGCGGTACGACGAGTCCCGTTCATCGCCCACCACTGGATGTTCGCTTTGCGTTGCGTGACTCGTTTGAAGCTTCTCACCTTCCCCTTGTCCCGGGGCAACGCGGTCCTGTTGTCTACTCGGTGGGAAATCTTCTCCTGATGGCCGTCGCGGCAGTGGCCGTGATAATCTGATTTCGACCTGATGACCCGTTGTGAAGGTCGAAGGTTTGCGGTGACTTGATCTGGTGGTCTGGGCCGCAGGTTGGCAGGCCGGACCGCTTGGCCAGCGCGAAGATCCGGCGGACGGCGGTGTCGAACAGGGTGAACCGGTCCGCCTCCGCGTTCGTCTTGAGTATCGCCGCGAGGTCGGCGGGTGTCCATTCAGGGGTAGGCCGGAGCTATAGAACCGCTCCAAGATCGATATGTGCTGGCCGGTGTTAGGCGTGGCCGGTGGCGGCGCCGGCTTTCAGGCGGCTACCGGGGTGGGGAGCCAGGGCGCGCCGACGAGGGCGGCCTGGATCGCGTCGACCGGGCGGACGCCGTGGTTACGGGCGCTGACCAGGTAGGAAG
>NZ_CAKJTM010000224.1:0-801 GCF_917627345.1 Protofrankia sp. CiP3
GGCCGACCGGGCTGACCGCGGTGTACGCCCGGGTGTCGTCGGCGGACCAGAAGGCCGACCTAGACCGGCAGGTCGCCCGGGCGGTCGCCTGGGCGGCCGGGCAGAACCTGCCCGTCGGCACGGTCGTGACCGAGGTCGGATCGGCGTTGAACGGCCACCGCCGGAAGTTCCTCGCACTGCTACGCGACCCGGCCGTGTCCACCATCGTCGTCGAGCACCGTGACCGGTTCGCCCGGTTCGGCGCCGAATACGTGGAGGCCGCGCTCGCCGCACAGGGCCGCCGGCTGCTCGTCGTCGACCCGGCAGAGGTTGACGACGACCTGGTCCGCGACATCACCGAGATCCTCACGTCGATGTGCGCCCGGCTGTATGGCCGCCGGGCTGCGGCGAACCGCGCCCGGCGCGCGATCGCCGAGGCGACGAAGGATGGCCCGGCGTGAAGACGTTGCAGGCGTACCGGTTCGCGCTCGACCCGAACGCCGCCCAAGCCGCGAACCTGCATCGCCACGCGGGGGCGGCCCGGTTCGCCTACAACTGGGGTCTGGCCCGTGTGAAAGCGGCGCTCGCGCAGCGCGAGACCGAACGGTCCTACGGCTTGTCCGGTGACCTGCTCACTGCGGTGCCGTGGACCCTGCCCG
Organism: Protofrankia sp. CiP3; assembly: GCF_917627345.1. NCBI lineage: Bacteria > Bacillati > Actinomycetota > Actinomycetes > Frankiales > Frankiaceae > Protofrankia > Protofrankia sp. CiP3. The sequence continues at coordinate 639 of NZ_CAKJTM010000224.1, forward strand.
CGTTGCGGCTCGCCTGGAACGCCGCCAAGCGGGACGTCGCCCCATGGTGGGACGAGTGCTCGAAGGAGGCGTTCTCCGCCGGGCTCGACCAGCTCGCCCGCGGGTTGAAGAACGTCACCGACTCCCGCAAGGGAAAGCGGAAGGGCCGGCGGGTCGGCTTCCC
>NZ_CAKJTM010000224.1:1375-1753 GCF_917627345.1 Protofrankia sp. CiP3
CCGGGTCGCTGCGCCGGCTGCGGAAGGCATCGCGGGCGTATGCCCGGTCGAAGCCCGGCAGCGCGGGACGGCGCCAGCGTGCCGCCCGGCTCGCCCGCATCCACGCCCGCGTCGCCCACCAGCGACGCGACGGGCTGCACACGCTCACCACCCGGCTGGCGAAGCGCCACGACGTGGTCGTGGTCGAGGACCTGCACGTCGCCGGCATGGTCCGTAACCGGCGGCTCGCTCGCGCCGTGGCGGACACGGCCATGGCCGAGATCCGCCGCCAGCTTTCGTACAAGACCATCTGGTACGGCTCGCGGCTCGAAGTCGCGGACCGCTGGTACCCCAGCTCGAAGACCTGTTCCGGCTGCGGCTGGCGAAACCCAAGCCTGA
>NZ_CAKJTM010000224.1:2067-3913 GCF_917627345.1 Protofrankia sp. CiP3
TCTGCCAGTCCTGCGGGCTGGTGGTTGACCGTGACCTGAACGCCGCGGTCAACCTGCGTACCCTCGTCGCCGGCAGTGCGTCGGAGACGGAAAACGCCCGTGGAGGCGACCGTAAGACCGCGCTCGCGCGGCAGGTGCCCGGGAAACGGGAACCCGGCACCGCGCGGGCGGGTCAGACCGGGAGCGCTGTCCCACCAAGGACGGCTGCGAGGCAGAGGCTTACTCATCCTTCATGACTCGCAACGGCACGATGGATGTGACGCTGCGCCTTGTCGATGGCACGGCGGATGAGCTGCGGTCGCTGCGGTCATGGCTGACCGCGGAAGACGAGTTACGGGGCCGGGTGGCGGCGGTGGAGAACGGGCCGGAAACCGGCCGGCTGGGACCTACGCTGACCGGTCTGCTGGTGGATCTGGCCCCGGGCGCCGCTCCGGTGCTGGCCGCGACGGTGATGGCGTGGATCCGCAGCCGGCGTGGCGATATCGACATGACCGCGGAACGTGACGGCGACCGGACGACGATCTCCGTGTCCGCCCGGCGGGTGCGGGGACTGGACGCCGACGCGGTCCGCGCCGAGATCATCCACCTTGCCCATGCCCTGGAGCCCAGCCCGCAGCCGGACGGGGCACCCGCCGACAGTGCTCCAATCGCGGACCGGCCGGATCTGTCGGCCCGGTGAGGGGGCTGGCCAGTCCCGGTACCCGAGTTCTCCTGGTCGGGACGGGAAAACACCAACCCGGTCCGCGGCTGCCGGACGTTCCCGCCGTCACCGCGACGGTAGCGGCTCTGGCGCGCGCTCTGGTGGAGCGCTGCGGCGTACCCGAGACCGGGGTGCAGACCCTCGTTCGTCGACGTGTGCCGGCTCGGGTACAGAAAAACAGGTACGCGCCGCTTGCCTCGGACGATCAATGGGAACGGACCGCGGTCTCGCGTCAGGGCCTGTCAAAAATGTCATGTGTGCCGACCCGCAGCCAGACGATGTGTGCCTCGCCATCCTTCTCCGACTCGCCATAACGGAACAGGGCGCGACCATCGCCTGCCCACGTCATCTCAAAGACCCCAGGCTCTCCGCGGAACCCCTTGATCCGGAGGCTCTTGCGGAAACCGACCCCGGCTTGGAGGTCCTCGACAAACAGGTCACGCGCCCGGAGGAACCGCTCCCGCTGGGCATAGGTGAGCCGTCGGTAGTCAGCCCAAAAGCGATCGAGCGCATCGAAGGTGGGCACACCGAACATGATAGATGTCCGGTATATACCTCATGCCGTGCGACGCAGCGTCTCCCCATCATCAGCGGTGATCTGTCGCGCGTATACGTCGAACTCCTCGACCGACCCGAACGACAGGACGTATCCCGCAGCAAGATCCGCATCCGCCTCCGCGAGTACTCTGTCAAGCCACTCCGGAGGATCAACAAGCTCGACATCGCGGAAGGCTGCCGGCAGCTCGGGTTCGTCCACGGCGGGCCTCCTCGTTACCGGACTCACCTTGAACGATACCGCGCCCCAGGAGCAGCATGGAACGTGACTGCAATCCGGGTCGCCGTCACGCTTGTCGTCAAGATCGAGAAGAGTAGACTGCCTAAAGTCATAATAGCTGGTCAGAAGGGGTTCACCGTCAGGGAACCGGGGTCCGGTCGCGCACGGCTGGCCCGAAGACGACTACGCCACCCTGATCGTCGCCGCGCACCACCAACTACACGCCCCGATCATCCTGTGCTGGGACAACCTCAACACCCACCGCAGCGCCGCGATGCGTGCGTTCCTCACCCGCTACACCAGCTGGCTGACCGTGGTCCGCCTGCCCGCCTACGCCCCCGACCTCAATCCCGCCGAGGAGTCTGGGCCCA
>NZ_CAKJTM010000225.1:0-1348 GCF_917627345.1 Protofrankia sp. CiP3
CTAGATGCATGGGAATCCGAACTGAAGAATATGCTCACACAGATTCGTCCGCTGTTGTATCGGACGGAGTCGAAGAAGCACGCCGAGCAGTATATCCGGGGGCTGCTGTCGCAGCTGGAACGGAAGAACGGGTGGACGATCGCCGAGTATGTCGGTGAACGGGAACCGAAAGCACTACAGCGGTTTATCAACCTGTCCCCGTGGGATGCGGATGCGGTGCTGGCGTGCAACCGGGAATATGCGATGGAATATCTGGCCGATCCGGGTGGGATCCTCGTCGCGGATCCGACTGGTTTCGCGAAAAAGGGAACCCGGTCGGTGGGTGTACAGCGGCAGTACTCTGGGACTCTGGGGCGGATTGATAACTGCCAGATCGCGACCTTTCTTGCCTATGTCACTCCGCAGCGGGAGCGGGTGCTGATCGACCGCCGACTGTATCTGCCGAAAAGATCCTGGGTGGCTGACCCGGCCCGCTGTGCCGAGGCTGGTGTCCCGCCAGATGTGGGGTTCGCGACCCGGCCGGCGCAGGTCATAGAGATGATCAAGGCTGCGCTGGAAGCAGATGTTCCGTTCGCGTGGTTCACCGCGGATGAGGAATTCGGCCAGAATCCGGGCCTGTGCACCTACCTCGAGGACAACCGTATACCGTATGTGATGGCCGTACCGAAAAACACGCTGTTCACCGACGCGAAAGGCCAGACCATCCCGTTCGAGGCGCGTGCCCAACGAGTGCGTCCGCATGCGTGGCAGCGTCGTGCCTGCGGTATCGGATCGAAGGGATTCCGGGTCTACGACTGGGCGGTGGTGGAATCCGCCGACCCCGATCATCAGTACATGCTTCGTCGATCCATCGACGATGGTGAGCTGGCTTTCTACCATTGCTACAACCCCACCACGCGGGATTCGGGGAATGTGTCCAGGTGGCCGGGGCGCGCTGGCCCATCGAAGAATGTTTCGGATCCGGTAAGGATGATGTCGGACTCGACCACTACCAGGTTCGAACCTGGAATGCCTGGCATCGGCATATCACTCTCGCCATGCTTGCCCACACCTTTCTGGCTATCATCGCACACATCGCCAAAAAAGGGGATCTGCACCCACCGCGCAGCGAGACAAACCCGATAATCAACCCGACACTCAGACCGAACACGAAACCACGCTACCCATCCATCGACGCCTGATCGCGCTCACCCTTGCTGAAATCCGCCGGCTTCTCAACCTCCGTGATCGTGGCGAACACGCCATCGCCCACGGCTTGCACTGGTCGACCTGGCGTCGCTGGCACCAGGCTCAGGCCCGCAGAGCCCACGTTCGGCGACGTCTTCATCTCCAGACTTTAAGGATCTAG
>NZ_CAKJTM010000225.1:1731-3359 GCF_917627345.1 Protofrankia sp. CiP3
CCGTTGTAATGCCGCTGATCGGCGGCGGTTGGCCGGTGGCCTTCCGTCCCGGACCGGAGCTGATGATGACGCTACCCCGCACCGTTGCCGATGTCCTGGCCGCTCACGTGACATTTGAGGTGGGGTGCATCGACCGGATGTATCTCAACGTGTACGTGCCTCAGCTCCAGTACGCCCAGGGGATCGTGGGCTACGTGCGCCGTCAACTCGGGCTGCCGGTGGCCTCGACGGCTCCGCTCGCCTCGATCACCGAACGGTTCGTCACCGGCATCCGCCGGTTCGCCGCCGACCATGAGATCCCGGTCGTCGACTTCGTCAAGGGTCAGCGAAAAGACGATGTGATGCACCAGCACCTGGCGCGGTTCGACAGAACCGAGGGAGTGGTGTTCATCGGCCGGGCGCAGGAGAAGACTCCTCTGTTCCGGACCGAGAAGCGCCGCGACGACCAGGGCCGCACCTACCCGTGGATCGTGAAGACCACCGGGATGGTCAACCACTTCTACGTCTACTGCGTAGACGAGGACTTCGGCCCGTTTTTCCTGAAGTTCTGCTCGTACTTCCCCTACAACGCCAAGCTGTGCCTGAACGGCAACCACTGGGCGCAGCGGCAGGCGGCCAAGGCCGGGATCGGCTTCGTCCCGATGGACAACGCGTTCGCCGCGGTTGACGACCCGGACGGCCTTCAGGCGATCTGCGACCGGCTCGGCCCGGATCAGATCGACGCGCTGCTGCGTAAGTGGCTGGCGATCCTGCCGCACCCGTTCACCGCCGATGACCGGGCTGCTGGCTACCGCTATGACATCTCCATTCTGCAGGCAGAGTTCAGCCTGACCCAGATGCTGGACCGGCCGGTGAGCGGGAGGGTGTTCTTCGAACATGTCATCCGCGACAACCTCGACGCCGGCCGCCCGGACCAGGTCAGCCTGGTCTTCGACCGACGGCTCATGCGCCGCGGACCGCGCACGACCCCGGGCCGCTTCCGCACCCGGGTAATCACCGATGGTGTCACCCCGAGCTTGCACGTGGACTACAAGCACACCACGATCAAGCAATATCACAAGGAAGGCCGAGCCTTACGGACCGAGACCACCATCAACGACACCCGCGACTTCGAGATCGGCAAACGGCTGACTAACCTGCCCGCATTGCGGGAGGTCGGCTTCTCCGCCAACCGGCGCCTGCTGCGCCTCCAACGACTCAGCCATGACCCGATCACCGGAGCCGACACGCTCACCGCTGTCACCGGGCCCACCGTCACCGACAGCGGCACCCGCATCCCCGGACTGCGTCTGGGCTGTCCGCGCAGCCACGCCCTGCTCACCGCGCTGCTGATCTTTCGGCTGCTGCCCCGGGGGTTCACCAACCGCCGACTACGTGATCATGTTGCTCACCTGCGCGGGCTCACCGATCTCCGGACCGGCCAGATGAGCTACGACCTGCGTCGGTTACGCAGCCACGGTCTGATCGAACGCATCCCACGAACGCACCGCTACCGCGTCACCGACCTCGGGCTGCACACCGCGATGCTGCTTACTCGCGTGCACGACCGCGTCCTACCCACCGGCCTCGCCCAACTCGCCAGCGACGACACACCCAACAAGCTGCGCTCCGCTGCCACGGCCTACCAA
>NZ_CAKJTM010000226.1:0-1536 GCF_917627345.1 Protofrankia sp. CiP3
CCCAGCCGGCGGGTCAGGGTGAGGACCTGGCCGGGGCCGAAGCGGTCGGTGCGCTTGGGTGGGCGCAGCCCGTCGGCGTTGAGCGCCTCGGCGATCTGCCGGCTGGACAGGCCGCGGCCGGCCAGCTCTGTGACCCGCTCGACCAGCCGCGGGTAGTAGGACAGCTGGTCGAGGCGGGCGACCGGCCGGGTGGCCCGGCCGTGGGTCTGGTGCCCGCCGGCCCAGATGATGGTCACGTCCACCAGCTCGCTCTCGCCCACGACCGCCACCGTGACCTCCTCGACCACAGCGCGCAGGAGTTCCTTGCGGTCGGCCTCGCTGGTGCTCTCGGCGGCCCACAGCGCCGGCAGGTCGCGGGCGAGAGCGGCGAGGGAGTCGCGTTCGGCGGCGCTCAGGTGCACCGGCCGGGCCTCGGTGAAGCGCTGGTAGTCGGCCTCGAGCCGGCCGAGTTCGGCCAGGGCGGCTTCCCAGTCGGTTTCCAGCTGGCGGGCCACCAGGCGGTTCTCGGGTTCGGTGAGCTGGTACTGGCGCCGGGCCCGGTCGGCGGCGTAGCGGGCGCGTTCCAGCCGCTGGCGCCACAGCATGTCCAGCTCGGCCCGTTCCGTCTCGGCCTGAGCGGCGGCGTGCAGACAGACCTCGAGGGCGGCCGGGGCGACGGCGTCGAGCAGCTGGCCGGCCACGTACCGGTCGAGGTCCGGCCCGGCGAGGTGCTGGCAGGGGCTGCCTGCGCCATAGTTGACGGGCAGGTAGCTGCACCGGTAGCTGTGCGCGGCCGGGCTGTGGTAATTGACCGCCATCCGGTGGCCGCCGCAGAGCCCGCAGCGCAGCATGCCCGCCAGCAGCGCGGACCCCTCCCGCGGCGACCTGCCGGTTGGCTTCCAGCCGGGCCAGGTTGGCCTCGTAGCGTTCCCGGTTGATGTAGGCCGGCACCCGGTCGGGCAGGAGCACCTGCCAGTCGTCCATGGAGCGCACCACCCGCCCCGTGCTGGGCCGGCCCGGTTGCTTGCGCCGCGCGTCGGTGGCGCGCCGGCCGTAGGCGTAGTACCCGGCGTAGGCGGGGTTGTGCAGCATTATCTGAAGGGTTTCCCGGGTCGGCCGCCGCCAGTCCAGTTCGCCTTTGTCCGGGCCGCACCGGGTGCGCACCGGCAGCTGGATGTTGTTGTCGGCCAGGTGGCGCAGCACGGCGTTGAGCGTGCCGAGCCGGTCGAAGAGGTCGAAGACCAGCCGCACCGTCGTGCGGGCCTGCTCGTCGGGTTCGAAGACCACCTCCCCCGACGGCCGGCGCCAGTAGCCGATGGGCAGCGGTATGGCCAGCTCGCCGCGCTCGGCTTTGGCCAGCCTCCCGCCCGCCATCCGCTGCCGGATCAGGTACAGCTCACACTCGGACATGGTGCCCTTGAGCCCCAGCAGCAGGCGGTCGTTGTAGTAGCCGGGGTCATAGATGCCGTCGGGGTCGGCGAGCAGGGTCTCCGACAGCGAGCACAGCTCGATCAGCTGGTGCCAGTCGCGGCCGGTGCGGGCCAGCCGGGACATCTC
>NZ_CAKJTM010000226.1:1791-3226 GCF_917627345.1 Protofrankia sp. CiP3
CCCGGGGCAGGAGCCGGATCAGTGCGGCGAGCACCGCCCGGTCCGCCCAGTCCCACCGCGGCTTCGGCTGGGCACGGCGCAGCACCGCGACCTCATGTCGCAACAGCAGCAACTCGATGTCCTTCGATGCCGACGAGCGGCTGAGGAGAACGAGCCAGCTACAGACCCGAACGAAGATCAGGTACGGCAGGCGTACGGACATAGCTGACCATCATGCCGGCAGCCCACTCCACCGCGTCAGCCCAGGTCACAGGCCCAAGCCGACTTCTGGCACCCCACAGGCACTCCGATGAGGACGTCCTCACGATCAACGAGGCCGCCGACGGCTGGTTCGCGCTGCTGACGAACCTGACGCCCGACCAGGCCGATGCCGGCGAGGTCCTAGCCCGTTACAAGAGCCAGGAAACCGTCGAGCGGCGCTACTCGGCGCTCAAAGGACCGCTCGGAGTTGCCCCGGTGTTCCTGCAGAACCCGAAACGCATCCACGGCCTGCTCCACCTGCTGTGCCTGGCGCTGCTCGTCTACGCTCTGATCGAACGGGACGAGCCGGCCCCGGTGGGAAGGTCGAGGGCCTCTACGTCCGCCGCGCCGCCGTGCCGACCACCCTGCTGATCCTGCGCGCCCTCGCTCCGATGCGTCTCGTGCCCGCCCGCGACAGCCAGCCCGCCTACATCCCCCGGCCCACCCCGCTCCAGCAGCGGCTCCTCGACCTCCTCGGAGTCGACCCGACTCATCCACCATGATCATAAATCTGGCCCGTCACACCATCAAAACCAGATGTGCGGAAGACGGGCTCCCGCGCAAGCCGAACCCCTCCGGCCCGGCGGTCGCCCGATATAGCGTGAACGCCGCTGTTCATGCCGTCCGCGCATGCAGATCGAGTGTCATCGACGACCGACGATAGGATACGGGGGGCCACGGGGATGCGGGAGCCTCAGCTCGCTCGGGTACAGGCCAGACTGGAACGGTTCTTCCGCGACCGGGATCCCGCCACGGTCCTAGACCCGGAGGCGGTCGCCGAGGTGCGGGCGCTGCTCGGGGCGATCCCCGACCCAGGCGCCAACCTCAAGGTCGCCCACGCGGCAGGGTGGCTGTACTGGGAGCGCTACCTCGTCCTCGACGTCGGCGACGGCCATCGGGATCTCGCGACCGCGTTGGCCCTGTTCGCCCCGGTGTACCAGAGCCACCCCGACACGGTCCCCGATCAGGTTCGCGCCTATTTCGACCGGGACCGGCCCGCCCCACCCGACACGCCCGAGGCGTGGGCGGCGCACCCTGCCAGGCTGTTGGGTGAGGCGCTGCGCACCGATGACCGTACCGCGCTGGACACCGTGATCGACCTCCTGCGGCGGGCGCTGGTGGCCATCTCCGCCAACCACCCCGACCGCGCCATATACCTGTTCAGCCTCGGCAGCGCCCTGCACATCCGGTTCGA
>NZ_CAKJTM010000227.1:0-2934 GCF_917627345.1 Protofrankia sp. CiP3
GCGGATCGCGGGCTGGCGGCGCCTGCCAGCGACGGTCAGTTCGGTGAGCGCGCCGCCCTTCCAGCGGATGAGCAGGTCGGTGTGGCCGGCGTCGTCGTCGCGCACGACGGTGACCTTCACGTCATCGATCAGGGTCCGCAGCAGCTGCTTGCGGTCGCGGTCGGTGGTCGTGGGCGCGTCCCAGATCTGGTGCAGGTTGTCCCCGAGTGCGCGGATGCCGGCGCGTTCGGTGTCGGTCAGGGCGCGGGGGCGGGTCTGCTCGCGGCGGGCGAGTTCGGCCTCGGCGGCGGCGAGTTCGGTCAGCGTCTTCTCCCAGGCGGCCTCCAGGCCGCGGGCGACGAGCCGGTTGTCGGGGTCGACGGCCTGGTAGCGGCGCTCGGCGCGGCTGGCGTCGTAACGGGCGCGTTCGACCTGGCGGCGGTGCTGGTCGAGGGCGGTGTCGTGGGTGTTTTCGAGGTGTTCGGCGGCGGTGAGGCAGGCGGTGAGCGCCTTGGGGGCCAGCGCGGTCAGGAACGCGTCGGCGATGGCGGTGTCGAGCGCGACGCCGCCGATGTGCAGGTGACGGGCGCCACGGCCGTCGACGATCGTGGCGGGGCCCTGGCAGTAGTAGCCCGGGGTGGCCGTGGTCGGGCCTTGGTAGAACACGGTGAGTTTACGGCCGCAGGTCCCGCAGGTCGCCAGGCCCTGGAGCAGGGCGCAGCCCTCCCGGACGGCACCGGTGCCGGGCTGGTGGGCTGCGGGACGGATGTTCTTGCCGATCTTCGCAAGGTTGGTCTCGTAGGTGTCCCAGTCGATGTAGCCCTCGTGGTGGTCGCGGATCAGGATCTCCCACTCGCCGCGGGGGACGGCCTTGTGGCGGGTGCGCACGGTGCCGTCTTGGCCGAGGTAGGTGTGCTTGCGGGTGCGGCCGTAGACGTAGGCGCCGGCGTAGGCCGGGTGGGTCAGAATGGTGTGGACGGCGTGGTAGGTCGGCTCGACCCACGCGACCTCCGTGCCCTGGCCGGCGGCGGTGGCGTAGCCGTTGCGCTGGAGCGGCAGCGTGAGGTTCTCCTCGCGCAGCCACAGCCAGACCTTGCGCACCGAGCCGACCTCGCCGAACCGGCGGAACGTCGCGGAGATCACCCCGGTGACCGCCTCGTCCGGGTGGCGGCGGATCTCGCCTTCCCCCTCGGCCCAGACCAGGCCGACGGGCAGCGGGCGGCGCAGCTCGCCGCGCGCGGCCTTGTTGCGGATCCCGCCGTTGAGCCGGGCCCGCAGGGTGTGCAACTCGGCCTCGGACATGGTGCCCTTCAGCCCGAGCAGCATCCGGTCGTTGAACATCCCCGGGTGGTAGACGCCGTCGGCGTCGGCGATCAGCGTGTCGGTCATCCCGGCCAGGTCCAGCAGCCGGTACCAGTCGGAGTTGTTGCGCGCGAGCCGGGAGACCTCCAGAGCGAGCACGATCCCGACGTCGCCGAGCGCGACCTGCCGGGTCAGCTCGGCGAACCCGGACCGGCCCGCTGTCGACGCGCCGGACACCCCCAGGTCGGCGTCGATCACGCTGACCCGGGCCCGCGGCCAGCCGAGCGTGACCGCCCGCTCGACGAGGCTGTACTGCCGGGCGGTCGACTCCCGGTTGCGCTCGACCTGGGCCAGGGTTGACTGGCGCAGGTAGACGACTGCGCCGCGCCGCAGCTGCGAGGCGGTGATCTTACCGAACGGGCTCATCGCAGCTCCCCGGCGTCGAACAGGGCGCCGTCCGGGCTGCTGCCGCGATCAGCCGGCCGAGCAGGTCGACCGCCGCCGCGACCGCCTCGGCCGGCAACCGCACCGCCACGTCGGGCACCCCCGCAGGCAGCCCGGGCAGCGGGAGGTGCGGCTGCGGCTGGCTCGGCGGGAGCCGGGTCGGCATCGGGGGCCTCCTGTCTCGGACAGCCCTCAACCTGCTCCCTGATATCCGCCTCGACAACCCCCGACACAACACGGGGCAACAGAGAGGCAACAGTCCGTGTCAGGTCGAGTAGGTCGGTGATCCACCCCAGGGTCGGCTCCTCGGCCGGGAGCGACTCCCCGTCCGCGGCCGGCTCGGCGTGGTCGGTCCAGGCGGCCGGCATCATGGACTTGCTGCCGTCCGGTAGTGCGAGGACCAGCTCGAGTGCGCCGTGCCGGCGCATCCGGCCGAGCACCCGTAGCTCACGCCCGTCGAACGGATGTCCCGGCCGGGTGAGCCGCACCGTGAACACCGAGTCCTTGTCCAGGATCATGAAACGGTCTCCGCTCCGGCGCCGTGGCCGCCGGCGGCCAGCACCGCGCGGGCCGCGAGCCCGAGCACCCGGCCGTCCAGGCCGCTGACCGTGCTCAGGTCGAGCGGCACGCCCGCCGCGAGGCTCGCGGCGACCCGCAGCACCGTGTCCTCACCCCGCGAGCACACCAGCCGCCCCGCGTCCACCGCGGCGACCGCGCCGGCCCAGTCCACCCACGCAAACCCGTCCACCGCCTCGACGAACCCGTCGAGGAAATCCCGCCGGAAAAGCCAGAACACGTGGGCGACCAGCAACTCGACCGCGGCCACGGCACAAATGTCACCATGTGCGTACGATCGCAGCGCCGCGGAAAGGTCCTCGATGCCAGTAGTGTGTCGCGGACTCGTTCGACGAAATTTCGCACCCGGCTCTCATGGACCGGGTGCGCGGTCGCGTCCGGGATAAACGCGTCCTGGCCCTGGTGAAGGCGTTCCTGAAAGCGGGGATCCTCGGCGAGGACCGCGTATTCCGGGAAAACGACGCCGGCACCCCGCAGGGGTCGATCTTGTCGCCGTTGCTCAGCAACGTGGCCCTGTCGGTGCTGGACGAGCACATCGCCCAGGCACCGGGCGGGCCGGCGGCCACCTCCAACGACCGGCGTAGACGCCGGCGCCGCGGCCTGCCGAACTACCGGCTGGTCCGCTTCGCCGAC
>NZ_CAKJTM010000228.1:0-2880 GCF_917627345.1 Protofrankia sp. CiP3
CGGGATCTCCTCCTTCGGAGTCAGCGGCACCAACGCCCACATCATCCTCGAACAAGCACCGGATCCCATCACCCTGGAACAAGCATCAGGCCCGGCTGACGCGGAAGCCGCTCCTGAGACGCCGGACCTGCCTGCCGAGCCGGTCTCGGACACGTCGGGTGCGGTGCCGTTGGTGGTGTCGGCGCGGTCCCCGGAAGGTCTGCGGGCGGCGGCCGGGCAACTGGCCGACTTCCTCGAACAGCAGCCCGTATCGAGCTTGGGCGATGTGGGGCGTGCGTTGTTGAGGTCCCGTTCGGTGTGGGAGTTCCGGGCCGGTGTGGTGGCCGCAGAGCGGGATGAGGCGGTGGCGAAGCTCCGTGCGGTGGCGACTGGGGACGGGGGGTCTTCCGGTGTGGCCGGCGCTGGGCGGGTGGTGTTCACGTTCGCTGGTCAGGGTGCTCAGCGGGCGGGAATGGGCCGGGATCTGTGTGCCGCGTTCCCGGTGTTCGCCGCCGCGTTCGGTGAGGTTTGCGCGGCACTGGACGCGGAGCTAGGTGGAGCGGAGTTGGGCGGGGCTGCGCGGGTTTCGGTGCGTGAGTTGGCCTTCGCTGACGCGGGTTCTGATCTGGCCGGGTTGCTGGATCAGACGGTGTACACGCAGTCTGTGTTGTTCGCGTTCGAGGTGGCGTTGTGGCGTTTGGTGGAGTCGTGGGGTGTTCGTGCGGATGCGCTGGTCGGTCATTCGATCGGTGAGTTGACTGCGGCGTTCGCGGCTGGTGTGTGGACTCTGGAGGACGCCGCACGGGTGGTGGCTGCCAGGGCCCGGTTGATGCAGGCTCTCCCTGCCGGGGGTGCGATGGCGTCGCTGGCCGCCGGTGAGGAGCAGGTCGTCCAGCTCCTTGCCGGTCACACCGGTGTGTGGGTCGCTGCGGTGAACGGGCCGCGCGCGGTCACCGTTTCAGGAGAACAGGCGGCTGTCGAAGAAGTCGTCGCGCTCGCGACGGCGGGTGGGATCCGGGCGCGGATGTTGCCGGTCAGTCATGCCTTCCACTCACCGCTGATGGATCCGATGCTGGAGGAGTTCGCTGCCGTCGCCGTCGGTGTTGACTATCGCGAACCTTCGTCGGCGGGGCGGCGGGAGTGGATGTCGCCGAAGTACTGGGTGCGGCAGGTCCGTGAACTCGTCCGCTTCGCCGATGCTCTGGCTGAGGCTGGTGCGGGGTTCCTGGTGGAGATCGGTCCGGATGGGAGTCTGACGTCTCTCGCCCGGACCAGTGACCATCCGGTCGCGGCGGTCACGTTGTCGCGCCGGGAACAGCCGGAGTCGGTCGCGGTGGTCGCTGGACTCGTCGAACTCTGGGCTGCTGGTGGGCCGGTCACACAGACCGCTCTGGCCGCGCTGATTCCCGGTGCTGCGGTTCCCGGTCGGGTCGTTCCGCTGCCCACGTATCCATTCCAGCGGGATCGTTATTGGCTCGCTCCTGCTGCTGCGGGTACTGGTCAAGCGGCTGGGGGGCATCCGCTGCTGGGTCCGGTGGTGGAGGTGCCTGGTGGGGTGATGCTGGCGGGGCGGGTGTCGCTGAACACCCATCCGTGGCTGGCCGATCACGTGATCGCCGACGCTGTGGTCGTTCCCGGCGCCGCGATGGTCGAGTTCGTCATCGCTGCTGGGGATCGGGTGGACTGTTCGGTGCTGGACGAGCTCGTCATCCACGCCCCTTTGCCGGTCCCGGCGTCCGGGGTGGTTGAGATCCAAGTCCACGTCGCGGAGACCGACGGCACGGGGCGTCGGCCGGTGATGGTGAGTTCACGTCTGGCCGGGACGCCGGAATGGCAGCGGAACGCCGAGGGCTTCCTCACTCCCATGGCCGCCTCCGTCGCCGACGGTGCCGATCTGCGGGCCTGGCCGCCGCCGGGCGCCGAGCCGGTCTCGGTCGAGGACTTCTACGAGCGGCTGGTCGATCACGGCTATGCGTATGGGCCGCTGTTCCAGGGTCTGAGCGCGGTCTGGGTGCGTGAGGGGGACTTGTTCGGCGAGGTCACCCTTCCCGAGGGCGCCGATATCGACGGATACGGAATCCACCCCGCCCTCTTGGACGCCGCCCTGCACATCTCCATGGTCGCCACGCCGGCCGGTGACACCGGCGAAGTGATGGTTCCGTTCGCGTGGAACCGTGTCATCCTCCATGCCACCGGCGCCACCGCCCTTCGGATCCGCGCGACCCTAGGCTCCGGCCGGTTGGCGATGGACCTGGCCGACACCGCGGGCGAGCCGGTCCTGACCTTGGGAGCCCTCACCTCACGGCCCATCACCGCCGCCTCAGCCACCGCCCCCTCCGTCGGCGGTGCCGAACCGATGATGCTCTCCGTCGGCTGGACCCCCCTCGCCACTGGAGATGACGGCGGCGCGACCGTGCCGGGCAGCGCTGTGATCGCGGATGTGGCGGGTCTGGAGTCCTTGGTCGAGGACGTGCCGGAGTGGCTGGTCTTGGACGCGGACCTGCTCGTTTCCTGTGGCCTCGACCGGCGCGTCGATGCCGCTGGTTCTGAGTCGGGTGAGTTGGTGCGGGTGCGGGTGGTGTTGGCGCGGGTGTTGGAGGTGTTGCAGGCGTTCACGTCCGGGTCGGCTTTTGGTGGGGCTCGGTTGGCGGTGGTGGTTCGGGGTGCGGGTGGTGACCCGGTCGCGGCCGCGGTGGCGGGGTTGGTGCGCTCGGCGCAGTCGGAGAATCCCGGCCGGATCCTGCTGGCTGATCTCGGCGGGGATGTCGGCGGGGATGTCGTGGGGTTCGCGGGCCTGTTCGGGCGGGCCGCGGCGATGGATAAGTGGGAGATCCGGGTCCAGGGCGGACAGGCCGAAATCCCTGGGCTCACCCGGGTCAAGGATGATCCCCTCATCCCGGA
>NZ_CAKJTM010000229.1:0-2807 GCF_917627345.1 Protofrankia sp. CiP3
GTCATGCGGGGATCTGTGGGAGCCGGGGGCTGAGATGCCCCCGGCTACCCGACATGCCTTCGACGCCTGGATGGGGCGGGAGTTTCCGACCCTGCCGTTCGAGAGGTTTGCTGACGACGCGGTCGTGCACTGTGTCACCGAGAAGCAGGCCCGGTACGTGCGGGCCAAGCTGGCGGAGCGCATGAAGGAGGTCGGGCTGCGCCTGCATCCCGACAAAACCCGGATCGTCTACTGCCAGGACGAAAACCGATGTGAGGCGTATGGCAACACGTCGTTCTCGTTCCTCGGTTACACGTTCCGGGCGAGAGGTGCCCGCGGGAAGGACGGGCGGACGTTCTCCAGCTTCCAGCTGGCGGTGAGTCGGGACGCCCTCAAGAAGATGGGGGGAGTGGTCCGCCGGTGGCGGATCCACCTGCGCACGACCGATGACATTGCGACGCTCGCGGCGTGGCTGAATCCGGTCATTCGTGGCTGGGTGAACTACTACGGGGAGTTCTACCGCTCCGAGCTGTACCGCTTACTGCGACGCATCAACACCTACCTGGTGCGATGGGCCCGACGGAAGTTCAAACGTCTGAGGTCGTTCAAGAAGGCCAAACGCTGGTGGAATGGGCTGATTTGTAAACAGCCTCGCCTGTTCGCCCACTGGGCGTGGTGCACCAGTTTCTGACGGACTGGGTGGGACGAGCGCAGTAACGGGAAACTGTTACGCTGCGTTCTGTGGGAGCCCGGGGGTGAAATTCCCCCGGGCTACCCGGCGAAACCTCTATGCTCCACAGGTCTTGCACATCCAGGGCGGAGGCGACATTCCGGAAGTATGGCAACAGGCACCTAACTTCCGCAACGGAACGCTGCTGTGTCATGCTCGGGCGCGTGCAGTACCATCCGGACGCAGGTCCGCAGCTCACCCGTTGGGACTTTTTCTTGTCCTATGGGGGGTCTTCCATCGACCAGAGGTGGGCAGAGTGGATTGCCTGGGTTCTGGAGGAAGCCGGCTACCGCGTGCTCGTGCCAGCATGGGACGAGGTTCCGGGCACAAGCTGGGCTGGCCTCGCAGACGAGGGAGTACGGCGTGGCGGGCACCTAATCGCGGTGCTATCGTCGACCTTCCTGGAGTCCGAGCACGCCACCGCTATCTGGCGGGCCGTGTGGGCCTCGGACCAGTTGTCCTCGGCGCGCCGCATCATCCCGGTGCGTGTTGAACCAAGGGCCTTTAGTGGACTGTTGGCAGACCGCGTCGCCATCGATCTGACCGCCCCAGCCCGAAGGTCCGACGAGGCGCAGGCAGGCAAACTATTACTCGCCGGTGTCGAAGCGGCTCGGACCGGCCGGAACCGGCCGACGGCGCTGGTTCCGATGCCTGAGCGTACGGTGCGGCGGCGACCGCGTCTTCCAACGATCTCGTCGCTTCTCGGCACAGGCAGAAGCTCCGGAGAGCCCCCCGACCTCCTGACTCAGCGTCGCTGGGTCGCCAAGATTACCGCCGACTACGAGCAGGCAGTTGCGGCGAAGGAAATTCCTGGCGACCGCAAGCAACGACGCCAGGACCACAGAGAACTCGAGCAACTCGCGCGGACGCTGGACGGCTCACCGGACGGAGCCGGGAAGAAGGTGCTACGCGGCCTGCTGGCCAGCGGTGTCGTCACCTACTGCCCACACCTTGGAGAGCTACCGGACGACAGTCTTCCCGAACAAGTGGGCCTCGACCTCGCCTACTTCGCCCTATGGCCGCTCATCACGGCCAGGAAGCTCCCGAAGGACTGGGCCGACGACCTCGCGGAGATCTCCTCGCCGAGCTTGGCATCGCTCGTCGAAGCAGTGAGGAGCGCAACTGCGCGCGGAGTCAAGATCGGGACCGACGATTTCCAGCGCCTGCTCGCCCAGACACCCGTCGCCTTCGGCATCCTGAACATGCTCCAGGATCTCAACGACCCGGCGCGTGGCGCTGCGGCGCTGCTCGCGGTTGCGAAGGCCGGCAGCCGCTCGGAACCACCGCGCGGCGCCGGAGCCAAGATAATGGTGACATGGCTGGCCCTCGCAGCGAGCGCGGGCGCCGCCGGACCGTTCGGAGTGGATGCCGAGCGTCATGCATCCGGACTCGCCGACGGGTTGTGGGACTGGTTGACCGATCATCACAGTGGAGCCGGCTATGGTGGCAGCTCCGAATTCGATCCATTCGGCGGCTCAGGGGACCGCCACACCAGCGCTCTTGACCAGCTCGTCGAGGGACTGTTCCACGATATCTTTTAACTTCGAGAGCCCGGGCTCTGTCTCGGTATACACACGGGGGCGTCATGCACCACATCCTCTACTGGGCACTCGGCCTTGCTGGGTCCGCGATCGTGCTGGGGATTGCGTCACTGGTCCTGAACGCCGTTCTGCTGATCTTCAAAATCGGTAATGTCAAGACCGCGGCCTTCGACCGGAAGGTCGCCAAGGTGGTGGGCGGACTACCCAGAGGGATTCTGCTGGTATGCAATGGGAAGAAGGTCGGCATGCTGTCCTATGACCAGGCGACGAAGTCCGAGAAGATCTTTCCACTGTATACCGGAGAAGTGACCTGGAAAGGGGGGCCGAGGCTAGCCACCAAGGTCGTCAGAATAGCCGAGCGCCGGGCGCGAACCCGGTTCGCCGTTTTCGGGCTCGTCTTCCTGCCCTGCTGCGTCGGATCAGTGGTGCTCGCCATCGTCGTGCACCCGGCCTTTCTCATCCTTCTCGCTGTTCTAGTCTTCCACCAATTCGTTCCGTTCTCCATCTGGTGCTATCCGGGTCTCGAGCTCGGCGAGTTGGTCCATGACAACTGAATA
>NZ_CAKJTM010000230.1:0-2795 GCF_917627345.1 Protofrankia sp. CiP3
GTGGATTCGGCGGCGGCCAGGCCCGCGCGTAGCAGCCGGTAGCGCATCAGGCTCACGACCACCGACCGGCCGCTCCCGCCGTGTAGCACCATCCGCGCCACCCAGCCCTGCAGACGGATCGCGGTGTACAGCACGGCTGCGGCCACGAGGATGTTCACCAGCGAGTCCTCGTTGGGCAGCAGGCCCCCCGCGCCGTCCCCGGACAGCAGGATCCGCACGCCCAGAACGATCAGAAGGCTCTGGCCGACCTGGATCGCGAGACAGCCCACGGCTGCCCGCCACCACAGGTTCGCCGCGCCCTCGGTCCATGGCAGACCGTGCCAGATCAGCAGTAGTGGGCCGGCGACCGCCAGCAGCATCATCACCGTGATCCGCACGATCCAGCCGACGACGACCATCGTGGCCAGGCCCACCACGACCAGGGACAGCAGGATCGGGAAGATGCTGCTCACCCGGCTGGCGACCAGCACCGTCAGGAGCATCTGCGTGGTCCCGGCGGCGTCCACCCGCTGGTCGGTCAACGCGACCGACAGGGCGTTCGCGAGATGGATCGCGATCCCCAGCAGGGTGAGGCTCAGGTTCGCCGCCCCGAACCCGACCACCATCCGTGGGGCGAGTTCCTTCGCGGTCGCGCGGGTCTGGACACTGTCGTGTCCCATGACCGCGATCCCGCCGACGGTGAGCACGAGCAGGAACACGCTGTTCGCTACCACCACACTGGTTTTCCACAGCTCCACGACCTGCGGCTGGACTGTCACGTCCGGAGTGGACAGCACCGTGTGGCCCAGCAGCCGCAGCATCGGTTCGAGGGCGGCCTCCACCAGACCGGTGAACCAGCCGTTGATTGCCCGGATGATCCGGCCTGGAATGTCCAACCAGCCGAACCACCCGCCCTCACTGCCGGCGGTGTCGGTGGCTGGCGGTGGGGGGGACTGCCCCGGGGTCGGGGTCGGGGTCCGCTCCGGCTGGCCGGCGGCCGGATCCGCCCCCGGATCGGTCGGCGCGTCCGGAGCCGGACGGGCAGCTGGCGGTGCCATCACACCCCCGGTGCTTTCCGGCCCGGTCGGTCCCGGCACGGACACGGCCGGCGTCGGCGCGGTGCCTGGCTGCGCTGCGGGCTGTGCCGGCGTGCCTGCCATCGGTGCTGATGGGGTGGGAGTTGTGCCAGCCGGTGCGGAGGACGGGGGTGTCGGGGCCGCGCCGGGTGCCGGCGCCGGGACCTGCGCGGTCGCTGGGCCCATCATACCCAGCACCCCGGCCACCGCGACCAGCATCGCCACTACGGTGAAAGCTCGGCGACGACGGCCCCGGTGCGCGTTCACCTGCCTGGTGCGGACCGGCGTGGACCGGGCGGTATGGGAGGCCATCAGGCGCCCACCACGGACCTCAACGCCTTCAAAAACAGCGGGGCGAGGATCGCCAGCCCGTAGCCGACCGCGGCGTTCTTGAACGCCTGCTTAGCCCGCTCGACCTCCCCGGGATCGCCGTTCGCGCCCAGGTAGCGCAGCCCCCCAAGTGTGAAGAACAGTGTCGCGATCCCCGCGCACAGTCCGATCAGCCAGTTCCGCAGATTCTTGAGCACCGTGTCGAGGTCCGGGGAGGTCGGGGTCGGCGCGGGCGGCGGTGGGGCCTCTTGCGCCAGATGCAGCGGACCTGCCCAGGCCGCCCCCGCAGCCAGCACCAGCATCAGCATCAGCATCAGCATCAGCACCACGGTGACGGTGACCCATAGCGCGCGCCGCCCGCCGGCCCGTCGGGTCGGCCCGGCATCGGCGAACCGGTGTGTCCCCGGGGCGCCGAAGGCCTCGGCGGTCAGCAGCCCGACCAGCCCGGCGACGACCGTGAGGGTCAGCAGCCTGCCGGTGGACGGCCCGCCCGCCCCGGCGGCCAGCCCCTGACGGGCCGCCACCGCCGTCCCTACCAGGATCAGCACAGTGCCGACGCCACCGGCGATCTCCTTCCACGCCGCGATCTCCTGCCATACCCGGCGGATCAGCACGGCGGGACTGTGGCTGGTCCCCGTCGCGTGGGGCGGGCCCGCTGGCGTGGGACCGGGCGGGCGGGAGCGGCGGGTCAGCACGGTAGCTTCACCCCGACCCGCCCGGAGAGCATGGCCCGTACCAGCCGGGCCTCCGCTTGACCGAGCCGTACCGCCAATTCCTCACCTGGTCTGGAGAGGGTGGACAGATCGGCCAGCGGCACCTCGTCGAGCCGGCTCGCCCGGATCAGCTCGGCCTCGGCGACCGACAGCACGCCCACGGCCACCGCCCGAGCCAGTACCTCCCGCGGCGCACCCCAGGGAGCTGGCGGTATCGCCGCTACCACCGGCAGCCCGCTGCCGCCACCGGGCAGCATCACCGCATGCCGGCAGGCCTCGGCCAGCCCGGACCGGTAAGCCACCCACGCCAGCCGCATCCCCAGCCGTCCGGCCATAGGCGACACCCGCCGCAACCCGGCGAGGAAACCGGTGAGGACCTCCGCGTCCAGATCGGCGGGATCACCGGGATAGCCGGCGGCCAGCCGGCTCGCGGTCCGCCGCAGCACCGGCATCGCGACCCCGACCGTGCCCACCTGCCAGGCCGCGTCCTCCCGCCGGCCCACCAGATACCCCCACACCGCATGCCGGGCCGGCGCCGTAGTCGCCGGATGCGCCAGCAACACCCGCAGCTCCCGCAAACCGATACGCCGTTGCGGCACACCCTCATGAATGACGGTGCCGTCCACCGACAGACCGTCCGGCGCGGTGGTCAGCGCGGAAAAAGCCGCCTCGGCGGTATCCAACACCGAGCCGTTCA
>NZ_CAKJTM010000231.1:0-2685 GCF_917627345.1 Protofrankia sp. CiP3
TGTGCAAGCGGTTCTCCCGCACACAGCTCACCGACGCCGTTCACCGTCGGCGTTCAGCCTTCTCCCGCCACGGCTTATTCGGCCGTGGTGCTATCACGATCCCACTGAGGTCGACCAGACCCAACTGGTTACCGGACACGACGCCGACCATCCATCGGCCGAACGCAGGCCGTCGCTGATGCTTCTTCGCCACAAACCGCGCGAGCCTGCCCAGCGCATACCATCTGATCGTCACGAAATGCCGAGCCGAGTTGCCGTAACGGAAGAAACCGGCCCACCCGCGTAACACGCTGTTGACCTCCGCCACCACCACCTCGATCGGCACCAGCAGCCGGTCCCGCCCCGTCAACTCACGGATGCGATCCCTAACATGCTGCATCGCCCTCCTCGAGGGCCAACGGGCCAGGAACTGCACATGCCGGAACCATGGAGATTCGGACCGCACCCAGCGGTGGTGGAATCCCAGAAAGTCCAGGCCCTCTCCCCCCTCCACCAGGTGGACGATCCTCGTCTTTGCCGCCTTTGGCTCCAGACCAAGGTCAGCGAGAATCGCCGTCAGGACCTCAAGTGCCCGCTCAGCCTCCCGCCGACTCCGACACAGCACTACCAGGTCATCGCAGAAGCGCACAAGCACACCGGCCCCGGCCCCTCCACACCAAGCACGATCAAGCTGGTGCAGATAGACGTTAGCCAGCAATGCTGACACCGGTGCCCCCTGGGGAGTTCCGGTCACCTCGCGACGGACCAACCCCTCCTTCATCACTCCGACGCTCAGGAGCATCCGCAGCATATTCAAGAGACGCCGGTCACTGACCCGTTCCTCCACCGCCTTCATTAACCGGTCATGCGGAATCGCCGAAAAGCAATTGGCGATATCCGTCTCCACCACCCATCTACGCCCCTGCCAGCTCTCGTCGATGAGAACCTGCAGGGCATCATGCACGCTCTTCCCAGGTCGGAACCCGAACGAGCACGGCAGGAAGTCAGCCTCGAACACACTCTCAAGGACCAGCTTCACCGCAGTGTGCACGACACGGTCGCGTACCGTCGGAATCGAGAGCGGGCGCCGTTCGACAGCCCCCGGCTTCGGTATCAGCACCCGGCGCGCCGGCGACGGCCGCCACTCCCCACTTCTCAGGTCCGCGGCCAGCTCGTCGAGCATCTGGGAAACCCCTTGCCGCTCGACGTCGGCGATAGTGATCCAGTCAACGCCAGGCGCTCCGTTGTTACGGCGCACCTGGGCCCACGCGCGCTCCAGCACGTCCCTGCGATAGACCTTGTCATAGAGCGCATGGAACCGACGCCCGGGGTCAGCCTTGGCCGCCCGGTACAGCGTCCGTTGCAGAATCTGAACCTTGTCTTGCTCGGTGGTCCTAGCCACGTGGCACTCACCAGCTCTCCTCCACGCCGAGACGCGTCGACGAAGCAGCGGCCCTTCCCTCACCGGCGGTTATGTTGTCCGCTCGGCTCCACCGGTAATATGACCGCCTCCGACTCCCCTCCGGCAGGTAGCCCATTTCCCGGGTTCAGCCGGTTATAGGGCACCCCACTTCCGGCGGCCGTATTCGCAGGGCCCCCGGGCCGGGTAGGGTCTCTCCTGTTCCCGCCGTCACTATCTGAACGTTCCGCCGCCCTTACGCCGGGGAATTCCTCACGGCTGTGCCTCCAGGGTCTTCACCGCTTCCATGGCCTTCACCGTGAAGCTCGCGGCTCGGCTCTCCCTCTTTCCGACCCGAAGGCCGGGACTTTGACGACGCGGCAGCGTTCGCTTCATGCTACGGACCGTTCAGTTGCTCCCCCTGACAGGGCTTTTGACGCTGGGCTTCGACCCGGCCAGTTACCCAACCGGACCGCCAGCCTGCTACCGGGCCTCCTGGCAGCTACCCGGACCGGACTCTCACCGGCAAGCAACGACGAGCACGACCTTCAGCAACGGCCAACTACACCGTGTTACCACCTCCGGTCTTCAGGACGCACAGCCGAGGAAATCAAGGCCGAGGTCGGGCGGTTCCTGCGGGAAGATCTCGCGTTGGAGCTGTCCCAGGCCAAGACCGTGATCACACATGGGCGGACGCAGGCCGCCCGGTTCCTCGGCTATGAGATTGTGGTGTTGCACGCCGACCACAAGCGCGATCAGCGAGGTCACCGCAGCATCAACGCGGCGATCGGGCTGAAGGTGCCGGTCGATGTCATCCGTGCCACATGTGCGCCCTACCTGCACCACGGCAGACCGATCCGGCGAACCGAACGCACGGTGAATACGGACTTCAGTATCGTCGCGCAGTTCCAGGCCGAGTTCCGGGGTGTCGCGGAGTACTACCGGTTGGCGTTCAACCGTCATCGGCTCGGTTATGTGAAGTACGTTATGGAACGGTCGCTGACCAAGACCCTGGCCCGTAAGTATCGGATCACGGTCCCGCAGGTCTACCGCTCGTTACCGAGCCGTACTCGACACCGAGAACGGTCCGCGTCGTGGCCTTCAGGTCACGGTGCACCGGGATGGCGGACGACCGCCACTGGTCGCACACTGGGGCGGTATCAGTCTGGCACGGGACACCACGCCACGGCCCCTCAACGACAATCCGCCACGCATATGGAATGGGCGTCGGTCAGAGCTTGTTCAACGGCTCCTGGCCGAGGTCTGCGAACTATGCGGCTCCACGGAACAGGTCGAAGTGCACCACA
>NZ_CAKJTM010000232.1:0-2618 GCF_917627345.1 Protofrankia sp. CiP3
ACAGCCCCAGCAGGACTCGCAACAGGTCGGCAGCCCCTTCATCGGTGAAGCTTTCGACCTTGTAGTAGTCGCAGGTGTTGGGTCCGAAGGCCAGTGGTATGTCTTCCGGTGACATTCCGGTCAGTATCACTGGAAGAATCTTCCTCGTCCATGCTTCCCGGTCGCGATGATGCAGATCAGCCAGGCGTTCGTACTCGGATCTGACCCCCAGTCGTTGCCCTTTCGAGACCCTGCCTTCGGCGGCGGCCAGGTACTCGGGGGATGCAATCAGCACAACGTAGTCGGCATGGCGAAGCTGATGGTCGACCCAATTGTTCCAGTTACGTCGGACATGAAGGTCCTGCTGGTCGTAGTGGACGTCCAGGCCCTTGGTCTGCAGGAACTCGCAGAGCCCGGCCACCGCAGCCTTGAAACTGGGAGACTCGTGCGCGTAGGTCACGAAGACTCGGCCGCGATCGGGCTCGCCGCCGTCGGTACACGTACTCGGTGCGGCAAACGGTCCACCTCGCACGGTCAGTGCAGGATGCCTGGTGGTGATCTGCCGTCCGGCTGTGGTGCGGACGTCTCGGTCGTCTTTCTTCGCCACGTCGGTGTGCGCTGCCCAGAACCGGCGCACCTGAGGAACGAAGCCGAGTTGGGCGGTTATTGCTACTGAGACGATGGCACTCGACACAAGTGGATCCATGGCGACGGGGGATTCCCTTCCGAACGAATCCAGCGGAGGCGGGATGGTTCTGGGGTCCGGCCTTGGTCGACGGGACCGCGCCTGGGTAACTGGGCTGCAATCCAGGTTCCGGGCGACGGGCCGTGTCGATTTGGCCGGGGCGCGGTGGGACGAGGGGTACCGAACACCCCGCCGACGGTGTCCGGCCATACTCTCGGACAGACCCGGACAGCGAGGCCCACGAGCAGCGCGTCGCACACCGTCCGCCGGACGTCCGGTCAACCGGCAGAGGGCAGTGCGTCGACGGGACGGCGTGATTTTGAATCCGACAGAGGTCCGGTCACGGGCCGATTTCGGCGTGGCGCTCGACACGCTGCGCCTCAGCCTGGGTTTGTCGTACCGCAATCTGGAGCGGCGCGCCGAGAAGCGTGATCCGGCTCGGTTGCTGCCTGCCGCGACCGCGAACGATGCCGTCAGGTCAGGCAGGCCGAAGTGGGAGACAGTCGAGATCTTCCTCGACGCCTGCGACGTGCCGCCGAGCGAACGCCATGCCTGGCATGAAGCATGGCAGCGCGCCCAGTCCGAGGAACTCGACCGTCGGCGTGTCCTGGACGCCGACCCGTACCTCCTCGGCCTACACCGTCCGATTGAGGTACCCGGCGCCACGCCCAACGCCCTGCCGACCTACGTGCTCAGAGACAAGGACAACGGCGACCGCGGTATCCGCGCCCGGCTCCACTCCATGGCGACGACAGGCGGCTTCCTACTCATCGTCGGCGATTCATCCGTCGGTAAGTCGCGAACCGCCTACGAGGCGATCCGGGCCGAGTGCGGCGGGTGGGAGCTCATCCACCCCGACGACGCTGGCCGCCTTCACGCCCTTGCCGCCGAGCCGCCCACAAAACCGCTGGTGATCTGGCTGGACGAACTCCAGACCTACTTCGACGGCCAGACCTCGCTGACCGCGGGCACCATCCGGTCCCTGCTGGGAGCCAGCACACCAGTCGTCCTGGTCGCCACGATCTGGTCGATCTTTCAGAACGCCTACTCCCACGTCCCGCCGCCGGGCGAACCCGATCCGCACCGGCATGCCCGCGAGACGCTGCGCCTCGCCGACAGTGTCACCCTCGAGACCGCTTTCACCCCCGGCGAGACCAGCCGCGCCCGCGCGGCGGCGGACGCGGGCGACGCGCGGATCAGCGCCTACCTCGATCTCGACACCGCCTACAGCCTGCCGGAACACCTCGCTGCGACCCCCGCCCTGCTCCACCACCTCGCCACGGCTCCGCCCTACGCCAAGGCGGTGTTGCTCGCCGCGCTCGACGCACATCGCCTTGGCGCCCGCAACCCCCTGCCCCGGGAGCTGCTGCTGGCCGCCGCCGACGACTACTGCACCCCCCGCGACCAGGCCGACGCCCCGGCAGACTGGTTCGAGAAGGCCCTCGACTACGACACCCGCCGCCTGCACGGCTCCACCAGCGCGCTCGCCCCCGTCGGCGCCGGCCTAGGCGTCAATACCGGCTACCTGGCGGCCGACTATCTCCGCCAACACGCCAGCCGAACTCGCCACCGTGCTCGCCCGCCCGCCAGCCTCTGGACCGCGCTGCGCGACCACCTCATCCACCCCGACGACATCCCCCGCATAGCCACCAACGCCTGCGTGCGCCGCATCTACGTCATCGCGGTCCCCCTCCTCGGGGCCTGTGCCGACGCCGGCGACGATCAGGCCGCCCACGACCTGGCCGAGCTGCTCGCGAGGGCCGGGGACGTCGATATGTTGCAGGCCCGCGCCGACGCTGGTGACGACCCGGCGGCCTACCGCCTGGCCGAGCTGCGCGCCGACGCTGGGGACCTCGGTCCGCTGCGGGAGCGCGCCGACGCCGGCGACGAGGCGGCGGCCCGTCGGCTGGCCGAGCTGCTGGCCGCGGCCGGGTCCGTAGACACGCTGCAGGAG
>NZ_CAKJTM010000233.1:0-2615 GCF_917627345.1 Protofrankia sp. CiP3
GCTCCCTGACGCTATTTCGATCATGAAATCTAGACTTTGATCACGATCCGTCTGGCTTGTTGGAGCCGACCGCGGCTGACCCGGCCCGCTGTGGCCCGACGGGCCGCCGGGGGCGTCACCACGTGTGATCGGGGCGCGGCCACAGTCGGCGCCGCGGCCGTTCTGGTGAGGCGGACGGTCGGGGGGCGGTCGTAGCGGATGCCATGCTGGCCGGGCTTTTTGACCGTGTAGTGGTGGTGGCAGGCGCGGCGGACGACGCGGGGGTAGCTGCGGTGACGGCGAACGTTGAGCGTGTCGGGTCGGGTGATGTCGGCCTGGACGCGGGCGAGGATCTTCTCGCGGTGGTCAAGGGGAAAAAGGGGGAACCCAGCATGGTCACCGTCCACTGGCGCATCGAACTCCACTGCCTCGAACCAGGACGATCATCTTAAAGCAGCGCCATTGAGGGTGTCAGATGCTTTGTGTAAGGGGATTGATACTTAGAGCGCCTGAACGGGTGTGACGGAGCACCCACAGCGAAGGAGATCGTAAATGCCGAGAGTAGTCGGACAGGTCGGTGGAGTCCAGGACCCTCCGGAGGAGTCGCCCGCGCGGGCTGGTGGCGGCGGAGGGCTCGCGCTGCCGGACGGGATCGGAGAGGAGCTGGCCGCCGCGCTGGTCGCCGAGGCTCGGGCGGGTGGCGGCGAGTTGAAGTTGACGGGGCCGGGTGGCCTGCTCACGGGTGTGATCAAGCAGGTGTTGGAGCGGGGGCTGGCGGCCGAGCTCGACGACCATCTCGGCTACGGCAGGGGTGACGCGGCGGGCCGTGGTGTCCCGAACTCGCGTAACGGCAGCAGCCGCAAGACGGTGCTGACCGAGGTGGGTCCGGTGGAGATCGACCTGCCGAGGGATCGGGCGGGGACGTTCGAGCCGCGGCTGCTCCCGAAGGGCGCCCGGCGGGTCGGGGGTGTGTCGGACACGGTGATCTCGCTGTATGCGGGTGGGATGACGGTGCGCGACATCGGTCATCATCTGGCGCGCACGGTCGGGGTGGAGGTGTCCCACGACACGATCTCGCGGATCACCGACGAGGTCCTCGAGGAGATGAAGGCCTGGCAGGTGCGGCCGTTGGACGAGGTGTACCCGATCGTCTACGTCGATGCGCTGGTCGCGAAGGTCCGCGACGGCAACGCGGTGCGGAACAAGGCGGTGCACCTGGCCGTCGGTGTCGACCTCGACGGAGTCAAGCACGTGCTCGGGATCTGGGTCGAGCAGGTCGAGGCGGCGCGGCACTGGGCGACGGTGATGGCGGAGCTGCGTAACCGGGGGCTGCGCGACATCCTGATCGTCTGCTGTGACGGCCTGTCCGGGCTGCCGGAGGCGATCGGGACGACCTACGGGCTGACGACCGTGCAGACCTGCACCGTCCACCTCATCAGGGCGGCGTTGCGCTACGCCTCCTACACCGACCGCAAGACTCTCGCCACCGCGATGCGGCCGATCTACACCGCGGCGAACCTCGACGCCGCCGAGCAGGCCCTGCTGACTTTCGGCGAGTCCGACCTGGGCCGTAAGCACCCAGCGTCGGTGGCGGTGTGGGAACGCGCCTGGGAGCAGTTCATCCCTTTTCTGGAGTTCACCCCGAACCTACGCAGAATCATCTACACGACGAACGCGATCGAGAGCTTCAACTACCAGCTCCGGAAAATCATCAAGAACCGGGGACATTTCCCCTCCAACGACGCCGTCGTCAAGCTCCTGTGGCTGGCGATCGTGGACATCGAGGACAAACGCGCCCGGGCGCGGGAGAAAGACCACGGCAAGCCCGCCAGCCAGCGCAACGCGCCGGGCCGGCTCATCGAGGGACACGCCGCGCAGGGCTGGCGGCCCGCGCTGGCCGAGCTCGCCACCGCCTACCCGGGGCGCATCCCCACCCTCGCCCTGTGACCGGGTCATGATCAGGCGTCATGGACGCCCGTGACCTGCCCGACGATATCGCCGCCGCGCTCGCCGACACCGTCGTGCTACACCGCGACGACGCCACCGACCTCGCGGGCGCCCTGCGTCACGCTGGCGCCGTGCTGACTCGCGTCGCCGGCGACCCCGCCGCCGAGGCCGCCTACCGGGAGCTCACCGACGGCGCCGACGGCGAGCTGTCCGCCTTCGCTCTCGACCTGCTCGTCCACGCCGAGGCGCTGTCCGACATGACCGACCCGGAGAAGGATTCGCCGTGACCGCCGAGACGACCAGCGGAAAACACCCGACATCCCGGCGTGTCATTACCAACCGTCCCGCCGTTCGCGATACGGTGAACACATCCCAGCCGGGCGGAAAACACACCGCCGGGCCCGGGGAGCGAAACACGAAATACAGACCCGGAAGTCCGGACAGGCGGTATCGGAACCCACTCCCGCCGGAATGTCCGAAGCTACCGGGACGGATCACAAATCCGGGTAGAGCGGCGAGAAAGGTCCCGAGTCGGGCGGAGAGCGCGGACCGGTAGTTAACGGAACACGGGAACGGCCCTTACACAAAAAATCTGACAGGCTCGCGCCATTGGCCCTCTCCCCTGGCATCGCAACGAGATTCCAACCACACTCCTCGATACGAAGACGTCGGTTATGAAATGATTTTAT
>NZ_CAKJTM010000234.1:0-2598 GCF_917627345.1 Protofrankia sp. CiP3
TCTTGGGCGCAGTGGTCATCGTCGAGAGTTGCGATGCTGCCGATGTTCGTCCACAGCCGTCCATTCCGCGCCCGCCGGACGATCTCACCCAGTCGGGCACGACCGGACATGACAACAAAGTCGATCGCCAAGCCGCCCACCCGCAGGGTCAGCAGGAGGTGCCGGACAGATCGCGGTGCCATCCGCCGACACCGATGAAGTCCGGGTCAGGCGGCGCGGTGCGGACGCAGATTTCTAGCGTGCGGGCGAACGGCTGGGTGCGCAACTCCGCCGGCGGGCCGATCAGGCGCAGCGTGGTGTCAGGATGGCGACCCGGTCGCACAGCCGCTCCGCCCTGGCCAGCTGGTGTGCAGTCAGGAAGATGGTCACGCCGCGCCCACGACAGCTTGCTCCGGACCGGCGGGCTCCAGGAGACGAGACCCGATGCCGGCGTTATGCAGCACCAAGATTGTCAAATATCGCAAGGTTCGGATATCAGCACCATGCCAGTCAATGAACTTTTGTAGAATTTCGTGACTGATGTCGTAATTTCACGGGCCGTGTCGTACCGATGTCGTATACGACATCACCGTGAGACCAGCGCGTGGGTGCTGCTGCTCAGCGCCTCGTCTCGTACCTGGTCAGGACCACGCCGCCGGGAAACGTCCGCGTCTCCACCAGGTTCAGGTTCACCCAGCTGTCCAGCGCGGTGAAGAACGGCGTGCCGCTGCCCACCAGGACCGGATGGGCGGCGATCGCGTACTCGTCGATCAGCCCGGCGCGCATGGCCGCCCCGGCGAGCGTTGCGCCGCCGATGTTCATGGGGCCGCCGTCCTCGGCCTTGAGCCGGGTGATCTCGGCGATCGCGTCGCCGGTGACCAGGCGGGTGTTCCAGTTGACCTTGTCGATCGTCGAGGAGAACACCACCTTCGGCGTGTCCCGCCAGTTCCGCGCGAACTCGATCTCCGCCGGGGTGGCGTTGGGCTGCTGGTCGCCGGTCGGCCAGTAGGAGCTCATCGTCTCCCACAGCTTGCGCCCATACAGCGACAGGCCACTCGCCTGCTCGTGGTCGAGCCACCACTGGAACAGCTCGTGGCTCGGCGGTCCGCTCCAGCCGATGTCGTCGCCGGCCGCGGCGATGTAGCCATCCAGGGTCAGGTTCATGCCGTAGATCAGTTTCCGCATGGCTCAGCCTTCCGTCCGTGGGTGTCCGGCGTATGGACCAGCGCAGCGCGGGAAACTCATCGGTGCGCGATCTGGGCTCGCCGGTAGCCCTCGTGCTCGCGACGCGCCGCTGCCGATGGCTCGCCCGCGCACACGACTCCACGGCCCGCAGGGCTCCCCAGATCGTACGCCGCGATGCATACCGCGCGGTTTGAATAACGACACCCCACCGGTTAAATGAGATTCTTCCTTGCGCGTCGGTCCTGCGCACAACCGCCCGCCCGGCGGATCGTCGGGGACGAGTGGCACGGCGAACCGCGGCCATTCCTGTTCGTCGGCGGGCAGGGGACGTGCGGGTCAGCCCGAACCGTCGGACGGCCCCGTCGGACCGGCCGCGGGGATGGCGTACCGCCCGTTCACGATCCTGACCTTGTCCCCGGCCAGCAGGTATGACACCGCGTTCCTCGACGACCTCGGCTACGACACGGGGTTCGGGAGGAAGGGGCTATCAAGTTAGCTTGACAGCCCTCCGTGACCGCTGGCCCTCCGCCGAGACCTACTGATCAACCCGCCGGAAACACCGTTGACGACACAGTCCCCGCCCTGACCAGGGTGGATGGAATTTTCGGCAGGGACAACGTCATGCCACCTGCACTTGTCACTGCGTGACACGCAGAGGTTAGAAGACAAGTTTAGGGAGCGAGTTGCTCGGCGGTGGCTCCGACCGCTTCGTAGGTTGTGACGGCGCGTCGGTCCAGGCTTAGCAGTGTCGCGTCGTGCTCGGCCGCAGTGAAGGCGATGAGCGCGTCATATGTTGGGCCGCCGAGAATTTGGCCCGCTGCGACGGTGGCGAGGAGTTCCTGGTGGCCGGTTTCCGACAGGGTGAGGTAGGGGTCGGTGAACCGTTCGGTGAGGAAGGTGTGCACGATCGAGGGATGTGCACGGTGTGGGGGAGGAAGGCGGGTCAGTACGGAGTAGGACTCGACTGCGGCGTGCGCGATCAGGCGCGGGCGGCTCGCCATCGCCTTCTGCGCGAGGGTGTGGTGTTCGTGCCAGCTGGCGAAGGCGGCGACGACCACGCTCGTGTCGACTGCTTTCATCGCCGGGTTCGCTCGAGCGTCTCGCGCACCAGGTCGGCTGTGAGGACGGGGATCTCGGTGTCGGCGACGGCTACCAGTCCGTCGCCGTCGTCGACCAGTCTCATCGGCGTGGGAGTGGGGGCGATCTCCAGATGGCCGTCCCGTTCGGCGATCTCCAGGGGTTGGCCGGGGGAGAGTCCCAGGGCGTCGCGCAGTGCCTTGGGGACGACGATCCGACCGGCGGCGTCGATGGCGGTCCGCATGCCAGAAATCTACCATCGATGCCGAGGCTCTCGTTGGTATCCGATGAGCTGTGGACACCGATGATCCGGTTGACGCTCGACGGCTGGGTCGAGCTGGCGGCGCGCGAGTCCCG
>NZ_CAKJTM010000235.1:0-2597 GCF_917627345.1 Protofrankia sp. CiP3
CTAGTTTCAGCCCAAAAGGGTTGTCGGCCCGATCGCCTTGGACCGAGACCGGCAACAACCGGGAGGAGGCTCGCCACTTCGCCGATGCCGGCAAGTGGGCGGCCGTCTGCCGCTTGGTCGAACCGCTTGCCCAGACGAGAGATGATCGGCTGAGACGGCGCGCATCCGACGCACACGGGCAGATCACCCACGGGCCCAGTTGGTGGGCACCACGCTGGTACGCGCCGCGATGGTTGTCCTCGGAGTTCAGGCCGCTGGCGTCGGCGCGACGGCGGGCGCGCTGGCCGTGGTGGTCGCGGTGGGCGGCTGTAGTCGAGGGCAGAGTGGTCGGTGGCGGCCTGTGGGGTGCCAGAACTCGGCCACCGGTGTTGACCTGGGCTTTTATGCAGCTCGTTCGTACTCGTTGATCAGGCCGCCGAGGACGGACTGACGCTTGATCTGTTTCTTGGTCAGGTCAGCGACGGGGTGATCCGGCTGTGGTGGTTGAAGGCCGCGGCCACGGTGGGGGCGTCGTCCGTTGTAGTGCCGTGCGTACCCGGCCAGGACAACGCGCAGGTGCCGCTCACCGAAGATCAGCATCCGGTCGGTGACCTCGGTCCGGACGGTTCGGACGAACCGTTCCGCGTAGGCGTTCGACCGCGGGGTCCGGGGTGGGATCTTGACCGTGGTGATGCCGGCGTCGGCGAGGACCGCGTCGAACGACGCGGTGAACTGACCGGCCCGGTCGCGGACCAGGAACCGGAAGTCGACCGCCCGGTCACCGAGATCCATGAGCAGGTTCCGGGCTTGTTGGGTGGTCCACGGTCCGTCGGGGTGGGCGGTGACCCCGAGGATGTGGACGGTGCGGGAGCCGACTTCCAGGACGAAGAAGCAGTACAGACGCCGTAGCGTCACCGTGCAGTCCACATGGAAGAAGTCCACGGCCAGCACCGTCGACGCCTGCGTACGCAGAAACTGCCGCCAGGTCGTGTCGGCCTGCCGTTGCGGAGCCGGGGGCAGCCCCAGGGACGTCAGGACCCGGCGGATCGTGGAGGCGCTCACCCGGTGGCCGAGCTTGAGGAGCTCGCCTTGGATCCGCTGGTAGCCCCACGCCCGTGTTCTCGATCGCGAGCCGCCTGATCAGCGTGGAGATCTCCGAGCTGATCGGTGGCCGGCCCATCCGCCGCGGGTAGGTCCATTTTCGTGTGACCACACGGCGGTGCCACCGCAGGACGGTGCCGGGAGTGACCAGCCGGTGCGCTCGCAGCGCCCTGGGGAGAAGCCCGATCAGGGCGGCGAGGACCGCCCGGTCCCACCGCGGCCTGGGCTGATGCGGCGCAGCACCGCGACCTCATGCCGCAGCACCAGCAACTCGATGTCCTTCGACGCCGACGAACGACCGAGGAGAACCAGCCAGCCGCACACCCGCACGAAGATCAGACAGAGCAGGCGGATGGGAATATCTGACCATCATGCCGGCAGCCGCACCGTCGCATCACCCCAGCTCACGGGCACAAGCCGACTTCTGGAGGGGCCGTGGAACTCGGGCGAGGTCGGCGCGGAGGGCGAAGCGTGGATCGTCGCTGAGCCGTGTGGCCATGGCGTGCTCGTAGCGGCGTGCGTCGAAGAGTTTCCCGGCCTGGGCCAGGGCCACGCGGAGACCTGCACCCGCTCGTTGCGGTGCGTCCTCGGCTGGTGCGTCAACTGCGAGGTACGCGTCGGGGAAGAGGCTGCTCCCAGGCCGGCGCAGATGTTGGAGCGACCGAGATGCGCTGGAACTGTCATCCGAGGTTGACGATGTCCGCGTCGTCGATGACCTGCGCGAGCACGAGCGCGGCATTCTCGGCCAGCAGCCGGCCAGCCTTGCGGGTCAGGTCGAGGGGCTGCTCGACGCCATCGAGCCACAGGGTCGCCGTCGTTGCCAGAGCGAGGTCGACACGTCCGCCGGCAGCGAGGTGCGCGCGCAGCAGGGCGTTGATCCGCAGGCTTGTCTGCTGTCCGGCTCCTGGGCTGCGGTAGTTGACGGACAGCCGGCGCGCAGGCTGTCCGTCTCGCCGATGTAGACCTGCGGCCGGATGTCGGCCGCTGCGCCGGTGAGGGTCATCCGGTACAGGCCGGGCGCACCTTCGAGGCCGCCGAAGGTCGGCTTCCCACTCGGATCGAGGGTGATCACGCCTGCGTCGAGCCACCGCAGTCGGACTCGAACGTCGACCGCGGCTCCGACCGGCTGGCGGTCCACCAAGGGCGGAGCGGTGCGGCGCGGGGCTGGTGACATGGCGATCCGACCGTGGTCGGCGTAGCTGCCGCCGCGGGTTCCACGCGCGAACCGGACCCGCTGGCGGTCCAGGTACACCTGCTCGACGTGGAAGCCTGCGGCCCGCCATGCCAACGCCTGGCTGTGGCTGGAGTTGGCCCACCATTGCCGCTGGTCCGACGACGCCGGAAGCGACGAGCCGATGATCTCCTCGATCTGATCGAACCCCAGCTCCACCGTCGCTTGACCGTGATCCGCCGCAACTCGCAGGTATGCGGTCAGCGGGTCGTACCTGCTCATCAGAACCTCCTGGGCGGATTCTGGCCCTAGACATGTCGGCCAACAGGCAACGGACTACGCCCCC
>NZ_CAKJTM010000236.1:0-2578 GCF_917627345.1 Protofrankia sp. CiP3
GGCGCGGGCGGCCTGCCGGTCGGCGCCGGCGGCGGCCAGCGCCCGGTGGGCGGCGGCGGTGGTCTCGTCGAGGGTGTCCATGACCCCGGGCCGCCATGCGACGTCGGCGCCGGGGAAGCGGGCGCGCAGCGCCTGCTGGAGGGCGACGGCGCCGGCCGGGTCGTCGGTGGGGTAGCCGTCGAGGTCCAGCGGCGGCCCTCCGGCGGCGCCGCCGGACAGGTGTTGGACGTGGATGCCCGCGTCGTCGCGGATCTCGACGCGCCAGCGGCCGAGGGTGTCGAGGCCGAAGCTGACCCGGGTCACCGGCGCCGGGGACACGGACGGCTCCTCGCCACCGGTGGCCGGCTGTACGCCGACTGCCTGCGCCCCTGTGGTCGGGGCCGTATCCGGGTCGCCGCCTACGGCCACCCCCGGGCTGCTTCCCGCCGGTGCGAGTGTCATGGCCGGCACGGGTCTCCCTCTCCTCGTCGTGAGCAGCGGCAGCCTACGCCCCCCGCCCACCAGCAGGCGCAACGGGTCGTCGGCCTGCTCTTGCAGGCCGTCAGTGGGCGGATAGCCGCCTGCCCCAGGCGGCACCGGGTGCCCGGTGCCCGAGGAGATGCCGGCCTGCGGCGACTGGCGGTAGGCATCCATCCCGTGTGGCACGGGGTGTGCGTGCCGCGCTCGCGATCCGGAGTGCGGGGGGCCGCCGGATGCCCACCGGGAGCCGGCCCCCGCCCGCCCCCGGCATGGGCGCTCATGCGCCTGGGCGGGTGTCCGCAGACGTTCGTCCGCGACACACGGAGATCTGAAATGCGTTTCCGCAGGTCGCGGGTGTCCGCGTGGCGTGTACGCGGCAATGTTGCGCGCACCCCCGTCCGTGATACGGTTTGGGGCCATGAAGATCGGCGTGGCGCGCGTGTCAACCCATGATCAGAATCCGGAGGCCCAGGTCGACGCCCTGCGTGCGGCCGGCTGCGAGCAGGTCTTCATCGACAAGGCCAGCGGGAAGCTGGCCCGCCGCCCCGAGCTTGACAAGGCCCTGCTGGTGGCCCGCAAGGGCGACCACCTCGTGGTCACCAAGCTCGACCGGCTCGGCCGCTCGCTGGAGAACCTCCTCGTGCTGTCCCGCCAGCTGCAACAGCGCGGGGTCGACCTGGTCGTGCTCGACCAGGGCATCGACACCTCCACCGCGCTGGGCCGCATGTTCTTCCAGATCCTCGGGTCGATCGCGGAGTTCGAGCAGTCCCTGATGTCGGAGCGGACCAGGGACGGGCTGGCCGCCGCCCGCGCCCGCGGGCGCACCGGCGGGCAGAAGCCCAAGCTCGGCCCCCGCCAGGTGCGGCTGGCCCGGGAGATGTACGACGAGACCGGCCCCGACGGCAAACGGAAGTACACCGTGCAGCAGATCGCCGAGGAGTTCGGCGTCACCCGCCCCACCATCTACCGCCACCTCGCAGCAACCGCCAGCAACTCCTGACCACTCTGGTGCTGGCGACGCTGCCTGTACGGAGGGGACGCGCCAACCCGATCCGAGCAAAATATTGATTACCGAGTGTCAGGGTGAAGTGCTCTCCGGCCAGTGCGTCGGTCGGGCCAATCCCGGCGGCAGCCCCGTCCGGCCGTCCCCCCGCGCAGCGTCCGCCTGCTCTTGCCGTAGCCCTTGGGCGTCGGACAGGTTCGCTCCTCTCAACTGGGCGTCGGTGAGGTCGGCTTCGCCCAGCCAGGTATCGGTCAAGTCTGCATCGTCTAGCCAAGCGCCGGTCAGGTTCGCACCGGCCAGCTCGGCGCGAGTCAGGTTCGCCTTATACAGCCCGGCACCGGTTAGATTGGCCTCGTCCAGCCGGGCGCCCGACAGGTTCACACCACCCAGCCAGGCGCCGGTCAGGTTCGCACCACGCAACCGGGCTTCTGTCAGGTCCGCTCCTCCTAACACAGCTTCTGTCAGGTTCGCACCACCTAACTGGGCATTAGTCAGGTTCGCCCCGCCTAACACAGCGTCAGACAGGTCCGCCTCGGCCAATATGGCGTCGGACAGGTCCGCCTCGGCCAATACAGCATCGGATAGGTTCGCCCGGTTCAGCCGGGCGCCGGTCAGATTCGCTAGGTTCAGCCGAGAACCGGATAGGTTCGCCCTGAATAGCTCGGCACCGGCCATATTCGCCTTGGATAACTTGGCACCGGTCAGATTCGCCCTGAGCAGGTCAGCGCCGGACAGGTGAACGCCGGACAGGCGGGCACCGGTGAGGTTCGCCCCGAACAGTTGGGCGCCGGACAGGTAAGCGCCGGTGAGGTCAGCACGGGGAACACCCGCCCGCTCAGGGAGCCGGCCCAGCACAGTCAGGGCAGCCTGGATGTCGGTGTCCAGGTCCGGTCCGGCAGGGGCGGGGATGGTGACAGTGGCGCGGTCGGCGGGAGTGGGCAGAGCGGCAGAGTGTCCACGGCGAGCCGCGCCCGGCCGACCGGGGGTGGTGTGCTCGCGGACGAACGCCGAGAGCACCTCCACGACTGTGCGGTGGTCGGCGGGCGAGTCCGTCGCGATTCGTTCAAGTGCGTAGATCCCGCCAAGGCGGACGTCGAGGGTGTCCGAGCCGAGCTG
>NZ_CAKJTM010000237.1:0-2562 GCF_917627345.1 Protofrankia sp. CiP3
GTGCGACCTTCGCGCAGCCCTGCACACGACACGGCGGTCGCTCCCGCGCTTCAAACGTCTACTCACCGCTCTGGTGCCGCTCTTCCGTCCGTCGACGAACTCGACGTCAACAACATTTCGTTACCGCCTTCTTTATTCCTGCCGACGTAAATATTCGGTCAACCCGTGGGGTGTCAGGACGCTTGGCCAGCTCAGCCGGGGCGTCGAAGTCAAGATCCCACGGGTTCGCCGAACATGGACCTGCCGACTTCCTGGAGCCAGGCGCACGCCACGTCGGCCGAGTATGCAGTAGACCCATCAGCGGCGGGCGAGGCAGCGTTGCAGCTCAAGATGACGGAATTGGTAAACCGCCCCGACCTGGCGTAGGACGCCGCGCCGCTGGTGCGCGTCGTCCAGGAAGGCGATCAGTCGTCGTGGCAGCCGTCCCCGCATCGCCAGCCACCCGTGCGCCAGCGCGAATGTCCCCGACGCGGTCCTGAAGAACCCGACCGTCACTCCGAGGGCGAGCCCGAACACGAGTCCGCCAGCGAGACCGGCGGCAGGCCCATAGGTGAGCCCGAACACGAATCCGCCCAAGGGTCCACCCGCCAGCCCGAATGCGAGTCCGCCGGCGAGCGCTTGTTGTCGGAAGGTGGCTCGGTCGCAGGCCAGGGCCGAAATCGGGCCGGCAGCTGTCGTGAGATCTGCCGGCGCAGTCTTGAACCCCCCGAACGCGAGACCCGCGAGGGCAGCCGTGAGTCCGATCGTGAGGCCTACGGCGAGGCTGTTCGCGAGCCCGTATGCGAGCCCTGTCGCAAGCCCGATCACGAGGCCGTATACGAGCCCATATGTGAGCCCACGGCGAGTGTGCCACCGCATCGCCCGCGCCGGAACCTTGATCCCCCAGGAAAGTCCGACACCGAGCCCGTAGGTCAACCCGGACGCGAACCCGTGCGTGAGTCCGTATGGCGGCCCGCACGCGAACCAATACACGAGCCCCCCCGTGAGCCCGGACGCGAGCCCAGCCACGAGCCCGGTCGCGAGTTGAGGAAGCCGAGATCTGCGTGGCGACACGGCTGCGGGTAGTCGCCACCACGCGAAGTTAGGGCTGCCGTGCAGGTTGTGTTCGAGGTGGCGGGCGAGGAAGATCAGCCAGCGTTCCGCATCGGCTGCCCGCCAGGGGCATTCCCGGGCCGGATCGGGATGGGGCCGGTACGCGGCGGGGACGAAGGCGTCGAACAAGTGCTCTTCGACTGCGGCGCGACTTGGAAAGCGTTCTTGATCGAGCAGGTCAGCCGGTCGCGAGGGGACCGCGGTCGCCTGCTCGCCGAGTCGTGGGTTGAACACGGCGCGGGCGAGGGCAGCCATCAACGGGGTGACTAACGCCTGCGCCACCGGCGACGCCGGGGCTTCCGCGAGCACGGCTACGACCGGGTCCCAACGGGCGGCTCCCACCAGCCCTCCCGCAGAGTCGCGGAGGTAATCGGCGACATCGGCTGCCTCCAGCGGGCACAACTCGATGCCCGCAGCGCCGGTGAGGCGCAGCTCGACCCCGCCGACCGAGCTGACCGCCTCGCGATAGGGCTGACTGCGGGCGGCCACGACCAGCCGCTGCCCAGGCCGCAATGCCTCGTTTATTCGGGCGATCGCGACCGAGCGAAGCGCGTTCGGAATCTCATCCAGGCCGTCGAGCACCGGAACGACCAACCCGTCGTCCAGTACCGCCCGCGCCCGGCAGCGCCCGCCGCCCGGCGCCGGCTCCGCCAGAGCGGGATAGTCCGCTGTCAGCCTGGTGGCGAGCCAGTCGTAGAGACGTTGGCCGGTCGGGTCCCAGGAGACGAGCGATACCAGCACCGGTACCGGCCACCCGGAGCTGCGGCGGGCGAGCAGCCCCAACACCAGGCGCACGAGAAGGATCGTCTTGCCGGCCCCCGGCTCGCCCAGCACGACCAACCGGCCGGTAGGGACGCGGTCCAGCACCTCGACCAAGTCGTTCCCCTCCCCGGCCAGGCCCGCCGGTCCGGCCGCCCACCCCCCTGCCGGCGGCGTCGGCCACCCGGCCCCGCCGATGGTCGCCAGCCTTATCAGCGCCCGCCAATCCTCGACCAGCCCGGGACTCGCAGGCCGCCATCGCACCGGCAGCGCATAGGGCTCGTTGAGCCGGTGCAACTCCGCTTCGGCCTCCCACTGCCGGCGTACCGCGACAGCCAGCAGCTCCGCCACGCCGACAAGGTCCGCCGGACCGCCGACTGCGCCCCCCGAAGAACTCCGGAAACGCGCCTCCAAAGTCAGGTAGGTACCTAGAACTCCGGTCGGCAGCGCCGCCACAGTCACGATCGCCGACGCCTCAGTCCAGCCGTAACGGCGGACCAGCCACACCACGAGCGCCGAAGCGCCCGAGCCAACCGCACACACCGCGACAGCGGCACGCCAAGATCTAGATTGCCCCACACCATTCATCATCCTGGTTACGTGACGCAGGCCCGACACCAGGACCCGTCGCCCGATCGCGTGATCTTACCGTCGGCCAACCGTGCTACGGCGCGACGCGGCAGTGCCAGAAAGCGGAGCCCGCGTGCGGTT
>NZ_CAKJTM010000238.1:0-499 GCF_917627345.1 Protofrankia sp. CiP3
GGGGCTGGTTGGGTAGGGAGCTGGCGCGGTGACGCGTAAGCGTTCCGTTTCCAGCTCCCTCCCGTCGATTCCGTGCATGCGGTTCTCCCGCACACGGCTCACCGACGTCTTTCACCGCCGGCATTCGGTGATCTCCAGGGGCGGTTCGGTCGGGGAGCAAGCACGGTCCCGTCAAGGTTGAGCAGACCAAAGTGGTCGGGTGAGACGTAGGCCACGACCCGCCACCCCCACGCCCGGCTGCGTTTGTGACGGTTCGCCACGAAGATCGCCAGACGGTGCACGGCGTAGGTCTGCATCGTGTCGAACATCCACGCCGAGTTTCCGTAACGGAAATACCCAGCCCAGCCGCGTAGGAAAGCGTTCACCTGCCGCACGACGGTGTCGACCGGCACCAGCAGACGCGACCGGGCCGTCAGTTCCCGGATCCGGTCACGGGCGTGCTGGGCCGCCTTGCGGGACGGCCAGCGGGCAAGGAAGACGACACGTTTGGCCCCGGTCC
>NZ_CAKJTM010000238.1:788-1785 GCF_917627345.1 Protofrankia sp. CiP3
GCCCCCGGGCACGCACCAGCCGATGGTGGAAGCCGAGGAAGTCGAAACCCTCGCCGCCTTCGGTCAGCTGAACGATCCGGGTCTTCGCCGCCTTCGGCTCCAGGCCGAGGTCGGCCAGCAGGGCGGTGATCCGCGCGAGCGCGGCCTCGGCCTGCTGCCGGGATTCACACATCACTACGAGATCGTCGATGTAGCGGACCAGCGTCCCGTCCCGGCCGTGGTCCCATGCCCGGTCGAGCCGGTGCAGGTAGACGTTAGCCATCAAAGGTGATACGCATCCCCCTTATGAATAGTGCTGGGTTATGCGCAGTGTTGGCCTGTCGGGCCTGGTGAGGGCCCGGGTGGGGGCGGATCGCTGCGCATAACGCGCCGATGATTCTGATCAGCGGTTCAGTGTGGTGCCGGGCCTGCATGATCGGACGTCGGCTGTGATAGCTACTGCGTCCGCGCCGATGTCGGGTTTGGACCGAAATCTACGCACGCGCCTCGACCGAAGCCAGCGCAGAGCCCTCAAAGCCGCTTACATCGACGCCGTCATCGACCTGCGCGAATGGAACAAAGAGCCCGAACTGATCACCTGGCTCGCCACGCTGTGAGCCTCCACCTCCGAGGGGGCCGGTCCGGATAGATGCGTTATGCGCAGCGCTCGACCCCCGACTGCGTCCTCACCAGGCCCGACAGGCCAGCGCTGCGCATAATCCAGCACTGTTCATAAGGGGGTTTA
This sequence comes from Protofrankia sp. CiP3, assembly GCF_917627345.1. Taxonomy (NCBI): domain Bacteria; kingdom Bacillati; phylum Actinomycetota; class Actinomycetes; order Frankiales; family Frankiaceae; genus Protofrankia; species Protofrankia sp. CiP3. The sequence goes on from NZ_CAKJTM010000238.1 coordinate 1,513, forward strand.
TGCGCAGCTGCGCATAAACCCCCTTATGGGGTGCCGGTGACCGCTCGACGCTGTGACCCGTCTTCCATGACCCCGGCGTCCAGAAAGGCACCCACCAAAGCCAGCAGTCTGCGGTCACAGACCCGTTCCTCAACCGCCTGCATCAATTTCTCACGCGGAATCGCCTCGAAACAGTGAGCGACGTCCGTTTCCACCACCCAGCGCCGACCCCGCCAGGACTCATCCAACAAGACCTGGAGGGCATCGTGCGTGCTGCGTTTCGGCCGGGCGCCG
>NZ_CAKJTM010000238.1:1868-2886 GCF_917627345.1 Protofrankia sp. CiP3
AACGAGCAGCCAAGGAAATCAGCCTCGAAGACCGACTCGAGCACGATCTTCGCTGCTGTCTGCACGATCCGGTCACGAACAGCAGGAATCGACAGCGGCCTCCGCTCCGTCGACCCAGGCTTCGGGATGAACACCCGCTGGGCCGGCAGCGGACGGTAGCTGCCCTCCTGAAGTTCACCGACCAGCTCGTCGAGGAGACGGTCAACGCCGTACTCCTCGACCATTCTCAGGGTGATGTTATCGATGCCGGCTGCGCCGCGGTTGCGGCGCACCTGCTCCCACGCCCGCCGCATGACATCTCTGCGGTAGACCTTGTCATACAGCGCGTGGAACCGCCGTCCGGGATCGGCCTTGGCCGCCCGGTAGAGCGCATGCTGCAAGGCGCGGACCCTGTCCCCACGGACAGCCGCCAGGGTGGACCTAGCCGAAACGGCACTCACCGACCCGATCTCCCTCACACCAGCGCATAGACGAAGTAGCGGCCCTTCCCATCACCGGTGGTTATGTTGTCCGTCCGGCTCGACCGGTAATACGACCGCCTCCGACGCCCTCCCGACACAGCGTCCACTTCCCGGTTCCTCACCGGTTATAGAACCCCGCTATTCCACAGGATTTCCGCAGCCTGTTTCGGTCGGGGAGGGCCTCCCCAGTTCCCGCCGTCACCATCTGAACGTTCCGCGCCCCCTACGCCGGGGAGTCCTTCGCGGCTGCACTCCAGGATCTTCACCGCTTCCGTGGCCTTCGCCCTGATCAAAGGGGCTCGGCTCTCCCTTTCCCCGCCTTGCGGCGGGCACTTTAACGGCGCTGCAGGCTTCGCTTCATGCTACGGACCGCCCAGTCGCTCCCCCTTCTCAGGGCTTTTGACGGTGCGCTTCGACGCCGGGCGTTTCCCCCCGACGCCGGCACCCTGCTACCGGGCCTCCTGGCAGCTAGCCGGACCGGACTCCCACCGGCAGGCGACGACGAGCTTCAGACCAGGTCACGGCCCCACGGGCCACCTCCTGATCACTGGGCGCAC
>NZ_CAKJTM010000239.1:0-925 GCF_917627345.1 Protofrankia sp. CiP3
GCGGCCAGATCCGCGGCCTGCTCGCTGACCTGGCCGCCACCGGCAGACAGGCCCCGGACGCCCCACCCCCGCTGGTGGTCCTGGACGCGGGTAACGACCCGAGCGCGCTCGCCCACGAACTGGCCGGCGAGCACGTCCAGCTCCTGGTCCGGCTACGCGGCAACCGTGTCTTCCACGCCGACCCCGGCCCCCGCCCGGCCGGCGCGCGGGGCGCCCCCCGCCGGCACGGGCAGCGGCTGCCCTTGGATGCGCCCGACCGGCAGCCACCACCGGACACCGAACGCACCGGCACCTCCCCTCGCCACGGGACGGTCACGGTGCGGGCCTGGCGGGGCATGCACCAGAAACTCGGCCGGGACGGTCGCTGGGCCCGCTGGCCACCGGACCGCACGCTACCGATCGTGCGTGGCACCGTCATCCAGGTCAGCGTCGAGCGCCTGCCCGGAGGCCGTAAACCCCACAAGGACATCTGGCTGTTCCACGCTGGCCCCACCGAACCCGACCTCGATGTGCTCTGGAAGGCATACCTGCGCAGGTTCGACCAGGAACATTTCCACCGGTTCGCGAAGGTTTACCTCGGTTTGCGTGCCGTGCACCTGGCTTCCGCGCAGGCCACCGACCGGTGGGTGCAGCTGACCATCGCCGCCTACGCCCAGCTACGCATGGCCTCCACTCTCGTCGATGACCTGCGCAGGCCCTGGCAGTCCAAACCCGCGCCGGGCACCGTGCTGAGCCCTTACCGGACCCGGCTGGGATTCCGTCGGCTCCGCGCGAAGATTGGTTCGCCCACCAAGCCGGCGACATTCAGCCGGCCTGGCCCTGGACGGCCTAAAGGATCGACGAATCGGCCGAAGAGCACGTGCCCGCCTCACCGCACCAGCACCAAAGGTGAACGTAGCCACGTAGAGTGACCTTAAATTCCAAG
>NZ_CAKJTM010000239.1:1042-2562 GCF_917627345.1 Protofrankia sp. CiP3
CTCAGTTACCGGACTCGAAGAAACGCATCTGCACAGCTCGGAACGCGTGTAACCGTCCAGCTACATAGTTCCTCCCTGGCATGATATAAGAATTATATATTTCTTTGCCCGCTCCCCGGCCGTGGCTAGGAGGGCGTGGAGGTAGTCGAGGGTGTAGCTGCGGTGGAGTCGGCGGGGTTCGCGGGCCCAGCCGTGGACTTCGTCCCAGAGGATCTCCAGGGCCTGTTCGCCGTGGTCGGCGAGGAGGAGGTCGAGGTCCAGGTAGCTGCGGGGTACGTCGGCGTACGCGCCGTGACGGACGTAGAGGGTCTTGGACAGCTTCCCGCCGGTGCGGTCGACGACCAGCGGCGTGAACAGCGAGATCGGCTAGGTGGTGTGCGGGACGCCGAGCGCGGACAGGGCAGGGGCGAGGACGTGGGCGTGCCAGGCGCCGCCCCAGTCTGCGCCGTCGATGGAGACCGAGCACGCGTCGTACAGGTCGCGTTCGCGGGCGAGCAGGTAGCCCTTTTGGATGCTGCGGACCGGGGTGTTGGCGTCGTACCAGCCGTCGCTGCCGGCGATGTGGACGGTTTCGCGGTAGCGGTTGTGGGTGGGGCAGGCACTGTCGAGATGAACCTGGTCCCGGCCGGCGTGGATGATCAGGGTGCGGGCGGATTTTTCCATTCCTGGGTCGCGTGGCGCGCCAACCGAGCCGCTCGCAACGGGGACACCGGCCGCCCACCAGCCCTCGCCACGTCCCCCCGCCCACTGCACGACCGCGCCGCCGGACTACCCGCCCGTGACCGCGTGGTCGACAGTCAGCTGCCGGACGAGCCCGGTGGCGACCAGCCCATCGCACACGCGCAGCCACCCGGGGTTGCGCGCTACCCGAATGTAACCCTGCGGGGGATGGAATGTCCCGAGTTCCGCCTTCAACGCCACTGCGTCGAGCCCGCCGTACTCCCGCACCCGCCGGATCGGCATGGCGAAGGCCCGCGGCAGATCCTCCACGTACGCGAGCACCGACGCCCCATTCCCCGGTCGTGCCTGCTCAGCCAACTCCGCGATCGCCGCTGGAACGTCAACCACGGCCGCATCGAGTTCGATCACCGCGGCCAGCCGTGACACCGGCGCGGTCAGATACACAAACCACTCAACCGGCTGACCCTCGAGGAAACGGCGCCGAAACTCGTGTCGCTTCAGGCCGGCCCAGATCAGCTCGTAGTATTCGGAATTCAGCGACATGACGATACGTTCGGGGCGCCGTTCCACGTCACTGTCCACGAGACTGCGCTGCACCGACGTCTCCGCCACAGACCCTCCACTCCGCGATTCTCGTGATGACGGTCGCACTGTACGGTAGGGCGAAACCTGTAGAGACATGGCCCGGCCTGTGCGTCGGACCCGTCCGCGCTCCTCACCCACGACCCACGCATTGAGCGCCACGGCGTCTGAGCCGGCCGGACGATCCCGACCAACGTCGCGAAGCCGCGCCCAAGGGGGCTATCAGAAGATCTTCCGGTAACTACCAAAACGGGGCC
>NZ_CAKJTM010000240.1:0-1028 GCF_917627345.1 Protofrankia sp. CiP3
GTGGGCCGCCAGGGGCTCGAACCCTGAACCCAGAGATTAAAAGAACCTTGGCATACCTACCGGAACATGCCGGTCCGTACCAGGGAATGCCCGAACGTGCAGGCTGCGGCAATTACGGATGCCCGCGAGTATCGGACGCTGTCGGCCAGGTTCGCAGCGTCCGCACCCAGAATGAGCCCACAGCACCCATCGTTTCTTCGGATAACGGGCGATTACGTTTGTCACCCACAGTATTCGGTGAATCCCAGCAATGCGACGCCGATCGGGCGAATGGCGGTGCGGGTGGCGCGAACGGCGGGCCGGGGCCGCGCCGCCCGCCCGGCGGTGTCGGCGCGCCCCGCTCTCTCCCGGCGCCGACGGCGCGAAGCGGTCGCCGACGCGCGGCGACGCCCCGGCCGGCATCGAGTGGCTATAGCAGCTTCCGCAACTCGTCGGCGGTCATGCCGATGATGGACAGGATGTTGCGCAAGGTTCCTTTGGGCACGTCCTTGCCTGCGTGAACGGGTATGATCACCGTACGGCCGTCGGGATGGCGCATGACGTGATGGCTGCCACTGACTCTCGTAACGATGAATCCGGCGCGTTCGAGTGCCTTGACCACTTTCGCCCCTGGTACTACCGGGACGGTGGCGGGCATCAGGCGACGTCGAGGGTCAGGGTCAGCTCGTCCGGCGGACCGATCTCGGCGAGCAGGACCTCCAGTGCCTCCCGCAGGTCGGCGATCGCGGCTTCCTGGGTCAGGCCGTCGCCGACCGCGCCGACGCCTGGGCGGAGCTGGGCGGACGCGCACCAGACGCCGTCCTCGTCCTGGTCGATGGCGTAAGGCACATGAACAACGCGGGTCACGATCGCCATTTTCGCATGTCGCGGTCGATGACGCCGCGAGGAGACCGAGCAGGGGCTGTATGTCCTGCCCCGGAAGCACCACCAGCTCTATCCCGGGTGATGAGGCGTCGCAGGTCATCCGCAAGGTCATCGAGGAGCAGGGCGAGTTCGGCGAGATCAAGATCACCGATGCGGGCGTGTAG
>NZ_CAKJTM010000240.1:1433-2709 GCF_917627345.1 Protofrankia sp. CiP3
TGGGGCGGCCACGAACGTTGACCGGGTCCCTGGGCATACCAGCCGGCAACTCTCGCTTGTAACAGATAGCAGTTGAAGGACAACCACCTGTTACGTATAAGAGAGGGCGCCACGGGCACACGAGTACACGTACGTCGACTCACCGACGAAGAAGGCCAAACACTCCAACAGATCGTCCGCCGGGGCAGGCACGAAACAGTCAAGGTCCGCCGCGCCATGATGATCCTTGCCTCGGCGGCCGGGAGCCCGGCCCCCGCCATCGCCCGGCTGGTCGCCGCCGACGAGGACACCGTCCGCGACGTGATCCACAACTTCGACGACGGCGGCCTGGCCACCCTTGACCCCCACTGGGCCGGCGGCCGGCCCCGCCGCATCAGCGCCGCCGACGAGGACCACATCGTCACCACGGCCAAGACCCGGCCGAAGAAGCTGGGCCGCCCCTCCACCCACTGGAGCACCCGCAAACTCGCCGACTACCTCGCCACCAACCCGGTGCACCCGGTGCACATCGGCCGGGAGCGGCTACGACAGCTGCTGCGCCACCACCACATCTCCTTCCAGAAGACCCGCACCTGGAAGGAATCCCATGACCCGGACTACGACGCCACACTCGGCCGGATCGAGGAGGTGACCACCCTCCACCCCGACCGCTGCTACGCCTTCGACCAGTTCGGCCCGCTGTCCATCCGCCCCGGCCACGGCCAGGCCTGGGCCGAGGAGAAAAGGCCGCACCGGCTGCCGGCCAACTACCACCGCACCCACGGCACCCGCCAGTTCCACGGCTGCTACAGCCTCGGTGAGGACAAGCTGTGGGGAATCATGCGCCGCCGCAAGGGCGCCGACCACACCCTGGCCGCGTTGACATCCATCCGCGCCGCCCAACCCGACGGCGGCCAGATCTACATCATCCTGGACAACCTGGCCGCGAACAAGACGCCCAAGATCCGCCGGTGGGCCGCCAGCAACAACGTCGAGCTCTGCCTCACCCCCACCCAGGCCTCCTGGTCCAACCCGATCGAGGCCCAGTTCGGCCCGCTGCGCACCTTCGTCATCGACGACAGCAACTACGCCAACCACACCGCGCTCACCCGCGCCACCCACGCCTACCTGCGCTGGCGCAACACCAACGCTCGCCACCCCGACGTGCTCGCCACCCCGACGTGCTCGCCACCCAGCGCCGCGAACGCGCCCGAGCCCGCAGCGAACGCGGGCAACGCTGGGGCGGACCCCGCCACCAGGAGGCAGCATGATCACATCCGGTAAACATATGTGGCCG
>NZ_CAKJTM010000241.1:0-548 GCF_917627345.1 Protofrankia sp. CiP3
GAGGCGCTGCACTAGCGCGAATCGCACAGGCGTTGCTGGCTCTGCTCGACGAGGTTCAGGCGTTCGGTCGCGGATCGCCGTTCGTAGTCCAGCGCCGTCCGCATGCCCGCGACATCAGCCTCGGCCAGCGCTGCCCGCTCCCGCGCGGCCTGTTCCGACTGGCGTAGCAGTTCACGCTCGCGGGTGGCGGCGTCACGCTCGGAGGCCAGGGCCGCGAGGCGGATGTCGCCAGCGCGGCGGCCCGCCGCGAAACCGCCCGCGCCGCCCGGCAGCAGGCCGAGAAGGAGAAGCAGGGTGGTCGCGACGTCCATGGCCGATAGGCAATCACAGGCCGCCGACACTTTTCGCCGCGGCCGCGGCGCCGCTACTGGGCGATGCCGCCAGCGTCGGTGCTGGAGACCAGCGGATGGATCCGGAACTCGCCGCAGAAGCTGAGCGGCCTGGTCAGCCACAGGCTGCGTGTCTCGTCCGGTGGCGTCACCGCGAGGCCGGCGTACTGCGGGCAACGGTCCTGTGGCCCCGTTGGGACGACGGTCCATTCCAGGCCC
>NZ_CAKJTM010000241.1:907-2551 GCF_917627345.1 Protofrankia sp. CiP3
CCGGCAGTCGGTACCCGGCAGGCGTCCCGCCAGCCACGATCGCGCCTGGCGGGACGCCGACGGTACCTTCCGGGCGTCGTCCGGCAGTGGTATGTCGGCCCCGCCTGCGGCGCCCGCCCAGCGGCCTTGCCGCTATCCAAGATCAAGAATTTGGCGGGCTGGGTCAGCTACCCAAGCGCCGTGCCTCGACGCGCTCACCGAATACCTCGACGCTGACGACCCGGAAGGACGCGCAGACCAGATGCGGCGCGGGCAGGACGGCCGCTGGCGGCTGATCCTCACCGGCCAGCCCGTCCCGCTGCAGTACGCACTGCGCGCCACCCGGAACAGCACCTACGTTCAGTAACCTTATTTGATCTTCTCGGGACGCCGACACCAGCACATCTACTCAATCACTCGTCCTGGAAGGCACGCGGCTCTGCTCTCGCAGCATCGACGCCACGGAACACCGTCACCTGCGGCTGAGTTCGGCGGTGAGGAAACGTGTGTCCAGCCAGGGCCGGGTGGTCTGTCCGGTGAACGGGTCGGTCAGGTCGCGGCCGTAACGGTCGGCGATCTCGGTGTCGTCGTCCTCGCGGACGGTCCAGCCATTCGGGTACAGCCACTGGGCCGGGTGCGGACGGGGCTCGGTGTTGAACAGCGATCGCGTCTCGATACCGGACCGGCGGCTGAGCTGCTCCAGCGTCGCGGTGTCGGAGGCCAGACGCTCCAGGTCCGCGAAGCGGTCCAGCGCAAGGCGGCTGCCCACGGCGGACAGTTGGTGGATCTTCCGCAGCAGGTGTTCCTCGGCGGTGGCGGGAAGGTAGCCGAGCAGACCCTCCGCAACCCACACGGTCGGCACTGTCGGGAGAAACCCTGCCGCGGCGAGCACGCCCACCCAGTCCTCGCGCAGGTCGGTGCCGACCGCGACACGCCGGCAGCCAGGCGCGGTCCGGCTGCCGCGCAGCACGTCGTTCTTGAAGGCCAGCACCCCCGGCTGGTCCAGTTCATAGAGGGTGACGTCGGACGGCCAGGGCAGTCGGAACGCCCGCGTGTCCAGGCCCGCGGCGAGCAGAACGACCTGGCCGGCTCCGTCGCGGACCGCGTCCAGGATGACGTCGTCGTAGAACCGCGAACGCACGCCGATGAAGCGGGAGGTGTGTAGGGACAGTTTGTGCCGGTCACTCACCGGTTCGCCCTCGGCAGGCCAGCGCAGCGGAAACGGGACCGGCGAGTCCACCGCGGCCAGGAAGTCGGCCCCAAACGGGTCGTCGATGAGCGCGTCGGGCATCGACGACTCCACGCTCCGAGACGCGGCTATACCGAGGGCCGTGATGCCGGGACCGGTGACGATGTCCCAAGCCTGCTGCTCTGCCATACCGATCTTCCCTTCACTGTGGGGAGTCGCCAGGAATTCAACCGTGACCTAACATGATCCCAATCTCGGGCCTGGGGCCGACCTCCCCTGGCCGCCGACCGCCACGGCCCCGACCCCGTCGCGGCCACTGACGCGGCCCGTCTCGCCCTGACCACGGCAGCGGCCAGTCCGGACTCCGACGTCCACAGCCGCATCAGTCGTCTGCACATGAATCTTCAACAACAATGGCCCAACCTGGACGAAACACTCAGCCTCGGCCATCTGTTGGCAGACACGTCCCCGGTCAG